>NZ_NIBG01000018.1 GCF_002270055.1 Anaeromicrobium sediminis
TTGGAGCAGGAGTAGTTGCTACAATTATTGAGTAATCAATCATTTAGATTTTAACAATATAGCCGAGTTTAACTCGGCTATATTTTAAAAATTTTTTATAACTTAAAAAAAGTTAAATAAGTACTTGCCAAAATCAAAAAGATGCACTATACTATAATAGTGTGTTTGCAGGACTGCAATGAAATGAAAGGTTGCCTGCTAATAATGAGGGGAAATTTTCATGGAGAATGTCCGTTCAATGAAATGGGCGACAGGATTTCGTGAGCTCTTCGTTTCTTTAAAAGAATAAGAAACACCTGGGAGAGTGTACCGAGGTTCTCGTTGTACGTTTTGAGCAAAAAATGCGTGCGATGAAAAGGAGGGAAATAACATGGCAAACAGCAAGGGAAAGCAAAAAATCAGAATCAGATTAAAAGCATATGATCACAAAATATTAGATCAATCTGCTGAGAAGATTGTTGAAACAGCTAAGAAGACAGGTGCTGAGGTATCTGGTCCAGTGCCACTACCAACAGAAAAGCAAATTATTACTATTTTAAGAGCTGTTCATAAGTACAAAGACTCTAGAGAGCAATTTGAACAAAGAACTCACAAGAGATTAATTGATATTTTAAGCCCAACACCTAAGACTGTAGACTCTTTAATGAGATTAGATTTACCAGCTGGTGTTGATATTGAAATAAAATTATAGTAAAAGTGTGAATACTAAGATATAGGTTTATATAGATTTGCCTCTACTTAGTATGATTGCATGAAAAGGTGTAATCCGCTGTAAGAAAACTAGGAGGTGTAACAAATGAAACAAATTTTAGGAAGAAAATTAGGAATGACTCAAATCTTCACAGAAGAAGGAGTTGTAATTCCTGTAACAGTTGTTGAAGCTGGTCCAGTTCATGTTACTCAGGTAAAGACTGTTGAAGCTGATGGTTACAACGCTATTCAAATTGGATTTGAAGAGAAGAAAGAAAAGAAAGCTATAAAGCCAGAAAAAGGACACTTTGAGAAGGCTGGAGTAGCTGTTAAGAGTGTTGTAAGAGAAGTTAGAGTTGATGATGTAACAGGATATGAAATAGGACAAGAAATCAAAGCTGATATCTTCGAAGCTGGAGCTAAGATTGACGTAGTTGGAACTTCTAAAGGTAAAGGAACACAAGGTCCAATTAAGAGACATAACCAATCAAGAGGACCTATGAGTCATGGTTCTAAGTACCACAGAGGACCAGGATCATTAGGAGCAGGTTCGTCTCCATCAAGAGTATTCAAAGGCATGAAAATGGCTGGAAGAATGGGAAATGAACGTGTTACTGTTCAAAATTTAGAAGTGGCTAAAGTGGATGTTGAAAGAAATCTAATTTTAGTTAAAGGTGCAATTCCAGGACCTAAAGGTGGAGTTGTGACAATAAAAGAAAGCGTAAAAGCTAAGTAATAAATCTGGCTACAGAAGGGAGGAATTAAAATGCCAAAGGTTGATATAATCAATGTTTCAGGTCAACAAGTAGGTGATGTTGAATTAAGTGAAAACATCTTCGGAGCTGAAATAAATGCAAGTGTATTACATGAGGTTGTTAAGAACTACTTAGCAAACCAAAGACAAGGTACTCAATCTGCTAAGACTAGAGCGGAAGTTAGAGGTGGCGGAAGAAAGCCTTGGAGACAAAAAGGAACTGGTAGAGCTCGTCAAGGAAGTACTAGATCTCCTCAATGGGTTGGTGGTGGAGTTGTATTCGCACCAAAGCCAAGAGATTACAGATATACATTACCTAAGAAAGTTAAGCGTCTTGCAATGAAGTCTGCTTTAAGTTCTAAGGTTAAAGAAAATGAAATGATAGTTTTAGATGAGTTAGCATTAGAAACATTTAAGACTAAAGATATGATTAACATTTTATCAAATGTTAAAGCTGGCAAGAAGGCATTAATCGTATTACCAGAAGTGGACGAAAAGGTAATCAAATCTGCTAGCAACATTCCTGGAGTGACTACTACAATAGTAGGAGCATTAAACGTATATGATATCTTAAATCATAACAACTTCATTGTTACTAAAGAAGCTGTTGCAAAGATAGAGGAGGTGTACGCATAATGAGAACTCCATATGATGTAATTAAAAAGCCTGTTATCAGTGAAAAAAGTATGGATGGCATGGCAGATAGAAAGTATACTTTTGAAGTAGACATGAGAGCTAACAAAACAGAAGTAAAGCAAGCTGTTGAGGCTGTATTCGGAGTTAAAGTTGCTAAAGTTAATCTTATTAAGGTAGTTGGTAAGGTTAAGAGACAGGGTAAATACATTGGTAAGAGAGCTGACAGAAAGAAGGCTGTTATTACATTGACTCAAGATAGTAATGGAATTGAATTCTTCGAAAGCATGATGTAATAGTAAACCGTTAAGAAAAAGGAGGGAAAAAGCATGGGTATCAAAAGTTTTAGACCGACTTCTCCAGCGGTAAGACATATGACTGTTTCAACTTTTGAAGAAATAACTAAAAAAGAGCCAGAAAAGTCATTGTTAGTACCACTTAAGAAAACTGCTGGAAGAAATGCACATGGTAAGATCACAGTTCGTCATAAAGGTGGCGGAGCTAAAAGAAAATATAGAATTATAGATTTCAAGAGAAATAAAGATGGTATCCCTGCAAAGGTAACTGCAATTGAGTATGATCCAAATAGAAGTGCTAACATTGCATTATTAACATATGCAGATGGAGAAAAGAGATATATCGTTGCTCCAAACAAGTTAGTAGTAGGAAGCACAATAGTATCTGGACCAGAAGCAGATATCAAAGTAGGAAATGCATTACCACTTAAAAATATACCAGTAGGTACAATTATCCATAATATCGAAATGAAGCCAGGAAAGGGAGCTCAGTTAGTAAGATCAGCTGGAAACTCTGCTCAATTAATGGCTAAGGAAGATAAATATGCGCAAGTAAGATTACCATCCGGTGAAGTTAGATATATTAGCGTTAATTGTAAAGCTACAATAGGTCAAGTAGGAAACTTAGACCATGAAAACATCACAATCGGTAAAGCTGGACGTAAGAGACATATGGGTATCAGACCTACAGTTAGAGGTTCTGTAATGAATCCTAATGATCATCCACACGGTGGTGGTGAAGGTAGATCACCTATCGGTAGACCTTCTCCTGTTACTCCTTGGGGTAAACCAGCTCTTGGATATAAGACAAGAAAGAAAAACAAAGCTTCTGATAAATTTATCGTTAAGAAAAGAAATCAAAAGTAATAGAGGGAAAGAGGTCATGGAAAGATGGACCTTGGCCTCATAGTCCTCGGTTTATATAGATACCGAAGGGAGGATTAACAATGGGTAGATCACTTAAAAAGGGACCTTTTGTAGAAGTAAAACTTTTAAAGAGAATAGAAGAAATGAATGCGGCTGGCGACAAGAAAGTAATAAAGACTTGGTCAAGAGCATCGACTATATTCCCACAAATGGTTGGGCATACTATTGCAGTTTATGATGGAAGAAAGCACGTTCCTGTATATGTTACAGAGGATATGGTTGGACACAAATTAGGAGAATTTGCTCCAACTAGAACTTTCAGAGGACACGCTGGTGATGAGAAATCATCAAAAGTTAGAAGATAGATAAACGGAAGGAGGTTATCCAAGTGGAAGCTAGAGCTATAGCAAAATATGTACGTATATCTCCAAGAAAATTAAAGCCTATTACGGACATGGTTAGAGGCATGAATGCTGATGAGGCATTAGCAGTTTTAGAATATACACCAAGAGCTGGTGCTGCTGTACTTGCTAAGGTTATTAAGTCAGCTAAGGCAAATGCTGAGAATAACCACGAAATGGATGCAGATAAATTATATGTAGCTGCAGTTAACGCTAACCAAGGACCTACAATGAAGAGATGGAGAGCAGGTTCTATGGGACGTGGAATGAGAATATTAAAGAGAAGTAGTCACATAGATGTTGTATTAAAAGAAAGAGCTTAAAAAGGAGGGATAACGCATGGGTCAAAAGGTAAATCCAAACGGATTAAGAGTTGGAGTTATTAAGGACTGGGACTCAAAGTGGTATGCGGATAAGAAAAACTTTGCAGACCTTTTAATCGAAGATAACAAGATTCGTAAGTTTGTAAAAAACAAACTTTATACATCTGGAATTTCTAAAGTTGTAATCGAAAGAGCAGCTAATAACAAGGTTAAAGTAAATATTTTCACAGCTAAGCCGGGAATGGTTATCGGAAAAGGCGGTTCTGGAGTAGAAACTTTAAGAAAAGATATTGAGAAGTTAGTTAACAAGTCTAGCGAAGGAAAAACAGTTTTCATTAATGTTAACGAAGTAAGAAGATCAGAAAAAGATGCTCAATTAGTAGCAGAAAACGTAGCATTCTCATTAGAGAGAAGAGTATCTTTCAGAAGAGCTATGAAGCAAGCTATTCAAAGAGCTATGAGAGCTGGAGTACCAGGTATCAAGGTGATGGTATCAGGAAGACTTGGTGGAGCTGAAATGGCTAGAAATGAAATGTACCATGAAGGAAATGTTCCTCTACACACAATTAGAGCTAACATTGACTATGGATTTGCGGAAGCAAATACAACTTACGGAAAAATAGGTGTTAAAGTTTGGATAAATCATGGAGAAGTTCTTCCTCAAACTGCTGAAGAAGTAAAAGCACAAAGAAGAGCTAACAGAAGCAAAGACTTTAACAGAGACAATAGAAAGCCAAGAAATGACAAAAGAAATAACAGAAACGATAAAAGAAATAACTTCAAGAGAAGAGAAAATAACGGACAACAAAACAAGTAAATTTGAAGCTAGGGAAGGAGGATACAGACGATGTTAATGCCTAAAAGAGTTAAGCGTCGTAGAGTGCACAGAGGCAGAATGACAGGTGTTGCGCAAAGAGGTAATAAAGTAACATACGGTGATTTTGGAATAATGGCATTAGAACCGGCATGGATTACGTCAAGACAAATAGAAGCTGCCAGAGTTGCTATGACGAGATACATTAAAAGAGGGGGAAAAGTTTGGATTAAAATATTCCCTCATAAGCCAGTAACACAAAAACCTGCAGAAACTCGTATGGGTGCTGGTAAAGGTTCACCAGAATATTGGGTTGCAGTTGTAAAGCCAGGTAGAATTATGTTTGAATTAGCAGGAGTTCCAGAGGATACAGCTAGAGAAGCTATGAGACTTGCTATAAACAAATTACCTATAAAGTGTAAATTTGTGACACGTCAAGAATTGGAAAAGGGTGGTGAAGCTAATGAAAGCTAATAAGCTTCATGATATGACTGTACAAGAGTTAAATGGTAAGTTAATAGAGCTAAAAAATGAGTTATTTAACTTAAGATTCCAATTAGCTACAGGTCAATTAGAGAATCCTATGAAAGTTAAATCTGTTCGTAAGGAGATTGCTCGTACTAAGACCATCCTTAGAGAAAAAGAACTAAATATGGAAAAGTAATTATAGATAGTCGAAAGGAGGGCTTAACTCGTGGAAAGAAATAGAAGAAAGACTAGAGTAGGTCGTGTAGTAAGTGACAAGATGGAGAAAACTATCACTGTTGCAGTAGAAGATTTCGTACGTCACCCAATATACGGAAAAGCCGTTAAAAGAACTAAGAAGTTCAAAGCTCATGACGAAAATAACCAATGTAATATTGGAGATAGAGTAAGAATTATGGAAACTAGACCATTAAGCAAAGATAAGAGATGGAGATTAGTTGAAATTATGGAGAGAGCTAAGTAAGTTAAAAGCGGAGGGAGGTATACCATATGATACAACAAGAAACTCGCTTAAAAGTTGCAGATAACTCAGGTGCTAAGGAATTACTATGCATTAGAGTTTTAGGTGGATCAAAGCGTAAGTACGCTAACATAGGTGATGTAATTGTTTGTGCCGTTAAACATGCAACACCAGGCGGAGTTGTTAAAAAAGGTCAAGTAGTTAAGGCTGTAGTTGTTAGAACAGTAAGTGGAGCTAGAAGAAACGACGGAAGTTATATAAAATTTGATGAGAATGCAGCGGTTGTAATCAAAGAAGATAAGAACCCTGTAGGAACTCGTATTTTCGGACCGGTAGCAAGAGAGTTAAGAGAAAAAGATTTTATGAAAATCGTTTCACTTGCACCAGAAGTATTATAGTTCGAGGAGGTGTAATAGATGCACGTTAAAAAAGGTGATACAGTAGTTGTTATTACTGGAAAAGATAAAGGTAAAAAGGGAAAAGTATTAGAAGCTCTTCCTAAGAAAAGCAGAGTAATCGTTGAAGGTGTTAACATTCAAAAGAAACACCAAAAGCCAAATGCTAAGGTTCAGCAAGGTGGAATCATGGAACAACCTGGAGCAATTCACGTATCTAACGTAATGCTTTGGGATGAAAAGGCAAAAGCTCCTACAAGAGTAGGATTTAAAATAGAAAACGGAAAAAAAGTAAGAGTATCTAAAAAGTCCGGAGAGATTATATAATACTAAGTAGTTGAAGGGAGGTTAACGAGATGACAGCTAGATTAAAGGAAAAGTATAAAAATGAATCTACTAAAGCATTAATGGAGAAGTTCAACTACTCTAATGTTATGGAATTACCAAAAGTAGAAAAAATAGTAATCAACATGGGTTTAGGAGAAGCTAAAGACAACTCTAAGATTATGGAAGTTGCTGTAGAGGAATTAGCTACTATAGCGGGACAAAAGCCAGTTATAACTAGAGCTAAGAAATCTGTTGCCAACTTTAAAATTAGAGCAGGTATGCCAATTGGAGCGAAAGTAACTTTAAGAGGCCAAAAAATGTATGAGTTCATGGATAGATTATTCAATGTAGCGTTACCAAGACTTAGAGACTTCAAAGGTGTTAAGAAGAACGCATTTGATGGAAGAGGTAACTATGCATTAGGACTTAAGGAGCAATTAATATTCCCTGAAATAGAATATGATAAGGTTGATAAAGTAAGAGGAATGGACATTATATTTGTAACGACTGCCAACACTGATGAAGAATCTCGTGAGTTATTACAATCATTAGGAATGCCATTCGCTAAATAGTTAGGAGGGAACACTGTGGCTAGAAAAGCTCTTGTAGTTAAACAGCAAAGAAAGCAAAAGTACTCAACAAGAGAATACAATAGATGTAGAATATGCGGAAGACCACATGCTTATTTAAGAAAATTTGGTATTTGCCGTATTTGCTTTAGAGAATTAGCTTATAAAGGTGAAATACCAGGAGTAAGAAAAGCAAGCTGGTAGGAATATAGGGAAGGAGGTACACACCATGACTATGACAGATCCAATCGCGGATATGCTGACTCGTATTAGAAATGCTAACGTTGTTAAACATGATACTGTTGACGTTCCAGCTTCTAAGATGAAGAAGGCTGTTGCTGAAATATTATTAAATGAAGGTTTCATCAAAGGATATGATGTAATCGAAGACGGATTACAAGGAATTGTAAGAATCCAAATGAAGTACGGACCACAAGGTGAAAAAGTTGTAAGTGGATTAAAGAAAATATCAAAGCCAGGATTAAGAGTATATGCTAAGAAAGATCAAATACCAAAGGTATTAGGAGGGCTAGGAATCGCAATCCTTTCTACTTCTAATGGTATTATTACAGATAAACAAGCTAGAAAATTAGGAACTGGTGGAGAAGTTATCTGCTACGTTTGGTAATAGATATCTTTAGGTATAGGAGGTGCAGCAATGTCAAGAATAGGTAAACAGCCGATTACTATCCCAGCAGGTGTAGAAATTACAGTAAGCGACAAGAATCTTGTTACTGTAAAAGGACCTAAGGGAGAATTATCTGAGCAAATTAATGAAGCTATTAAGATTAATATAGAAGAAAATACTGTAACTGTTGAGAGACCAACAAACAACAAAGTACACAGATCATTACACGGACTTAGCCGTACGTTAATTAGTAACATGGTGACTGGTGTAACTAAAGGATACGAAAAGAAGTTACAAATTGTTGGAGTTGGATACCGTGTTGCAAAACAAGGTAAGAAATTAAACTTATCTTTAGGTTTCTCTCATCCTGTAGAAATGGTAGATCCAGAAGGTCTTACTACAGAAGTTAACGGAACTAACGAGATTATCGTAAAAGGAATAAACAAGCAAGCTGTAGGAAACTACGCTGCTAAGATTAGAGCTTGGAGAGAGCCTGAGCCATACAAGGGTAAGGGAATCAAGTATGCGGATGAAGTAATTCGTCGTAAGGAAGGTAAAACAGGTAAATAGGAAAGGAGTGAAATAAAGTGAGCAAGAATAAAATTCGTCAAACAAGACATGCCAGAGTACGTAAGAAAGTATCTGGAACTCCTGAACGACCAAGATTAAATGTATTTAGAAGTTTAAACAACGTTTACGCTCAAGTTATTGATGATGTAGCTGGAAACACTTTAGCTTCTGCTTCTACTTTAGATAAAGAAATTAAAGAAAAAGTAGCTAACACTGCTAATAAAGAAGCTGCTAAACTAGTTGGAGAATTAGTTGCAAAGAGAGCTATCGAAAAGGGAATCAAAGAAGTAGTTTTCGATAGAGGTGGATACATTTATCACGGAAGAGTTAAAGAACTAGCTGAAGGTGCAAGAGAGGCTGGACTACAATTCTAGTAAAGGAGGGAAAAGAATGCGCCGTCAAATGATAGATGCGAGCAATTTAGACTTACAAGAAAAAGTTATCAACATAAGCCGTGTAACTAAGGTTGTTAAAGGTGGTAGAACTTTCAGATTCAGTGCTACTGTAGTAGTTGGAGATGGAAACGGTCATGTTGGTATGGGTACTGGAAAAGCACAAGAAATTCCAGAAGCCGTAAGAAAGGCTATTGAAGCTGCTAAGAAGAATTTAATCTTTGTTCCTAGAGTTGGAACAACGATTCCACATAGAATAAGAGGTATATTCGGAGCTGGAAATGTTTTATTAATGCCAGCTGGAGAAGGTACAGGAGTTATCGCTGGAGGACCAGTACGTGCAGTATTAGAATTAGCAGGAATTAAAGACGTAAGAGCTAAGTCTTTAGGAACTAACAATTCTAGAAACATGGTAAATGCTACTATGGCTGGATTAAAAGAATTAAAGTCTGCTGAACAAGTTGCTAAGCTTAGAGGTAAGACTGTAGAAGAATTATTAGGTTAGAGGAGGGGAAGACCTTGGCTAAAATGTTAAAAATAACATTAGTAAAGAGTACTATCGGGTCCAAGCCTCAACATAGAAAGAACATAGAAGCGCTAGGACTAAGAAAATTACATCAAACGGTTGAAAAACCAGATAATCCTCAAATGAGAGGTATGATTGCGAAAGTAGATCACTTAGTAAAAGTTGAAGAAATATAGAACTAAGGAGGTGTAACCATGAAGCTACATGAATTAAAACCAGCACAGGGTTCCACTAAGAACAGAAAGAGACTTGGAAGAGGTACTGCCACAGGACAAGGTAAAACAGCTGGACGTGGTCAAGACGGACAAAAGTCTCGTAGCGGTGGAAACATCAAGGCTGGGTTCGAAGGTGGACAAATGCCTTTATATAGAAGACTACCGAAGAGAGGTTTCACTAACCCATTCAAGAAGGTTTGGGCTATTATAAACGTTGAGACTCTTAATAAGTTCGAAGAAGGAACTATCGTAACTCCAGAATTATTATTAGAAACTGGTACAATCAGCAAGGTTGTAGATGGTGTTAAGGTTCTAGGAGATGGAAACTTAGAAAAGAAAATAGAAGTACGTGCTCATAAATTCAGTAAGTCTGCAATCGAAAAGATTGAAGCTGCTGGAGGAAAGGCAGAGGTGATCTAGATTGCTTACTACCCTAAAGAATGCTTGGAAAATTCCTGATTTAAGAAGAAGAATAGTATTTACTCTAATGATGCTACTTGTATTTAGATTAGGTTCTGTTATACCAGTTCCTGGTATGAAAGTAGAAGTAATTCAGCAAATGTTTGGAAACTCTGAGAGTGGATTGTTTGATTTATTCAATCTGTTCTCAGGTGGTGCTTTCGGTAAATTTACAATATTTGCTTTAAGTATTACTCCATACATTACAGCATCTATTATAATGCAACTTTTAACCATAGCTATACCGAGTCTTGAAGTATTAGCTAGAGAAGGCGAAGAAGGAAGAAAGAAAATTGCTCAGTATACTAGATACGGAACTGTAATATTAGCTTTAGTTCAAGCTACAGGAGTTAGTGTTGGTCTATTTAGACAAGCATTAATTGATACTAGTTTCTGGTCTGTTGCTGTAGTAGTTGTTACTTTAACAGCTGGAACTGCGTTCTTAATGTGGTTAGGAGAACAAATAACTGAAAATGGCATTGGTAATGGTATTTCTTTAATTATCTTTACTGGTATAGTTTCTAGAATTCCATTAGGAATAGCTCAAACATATGCTAAGTGGGATGCCAATGAAATTTCCATAATTTCTTTAGTAATATTTGCTGTATTAGCAGTATTCGTTATAGCAGGAGTAGTAGCAATTCAACAGGGAACTAGAAAGATCCCAGTACAATATGCAAAGAGAGTTGTTGGCAGAAAAATGTACGGAGGTCATTCAACTCATATACCATTAAAAGTAAATCAATCAGGAGTTATCCCAGTAATTTTTGCTGTATCATTACTACAATTTCCACTAACGTTAACTTATTTTTTCCAAGGTGGAGCTTTTAGTGCGTTTGTGCAAAAATGGTTATCTCCAGCGGGTTCGCCTGGTGTGTGGATATACTCAGTTTTAAATATATTATTAATCATATTCTTCACATACTTCTATACGGCTGTTACATTCAACCCTGTAGAAGTTGCAGATAATATGAAAAAGCAAGGTGGATTTATTCCAGGTATTAGACCAGGAAAGCCTACTGCTGAGTACTTAAATAGAGTGTTAACAAGAATCACTTTAGCAGGAGCTATTTTCCTTGCAGTTATAGCAGTAATGCCTACATTAGTTATGCAGTTTACAAATTTCAATATGCAATTTGGTGGAACTTCATTATTAATCGTAGTTGGTGTTGCTTTAGAAACTAGTAAACAAATAGAAAACCAAATGATGATGAGACATTATCAAGGTTTCTTAAAATAAGGAAGATACAATGGGGATGTCTCCCCATGTAACTTCAATTCTAGGAGATGATGTTTGTGAGACTAATATTATTAGGACCTCCAGGTGCAGGAAAAGGAACGCAGGCTGCAGGCATAGTCGAAAAATATAATGTACCACATATATCTACTGGAGATATTTTCCGAAAGAATATAAAAGAGAAAACAGATCTAGGTGTAAAAGCCAAAGAATATATAGATAAAGGTCTACTAGTTCCTGATGAAATAGTAGTAGCAATTGTTAAAGACCGACTAGAAGAAGCGGATTGTAAAGAAGGGTTCTTACTTGATGGATTCCCAAGAACGGTAAATCAAGCTGGAGCTTTAGATGAAGCACTTACTAATATGGAGGTTAGCTTAAATAAAGTAGTTAACATCAACGTAGATAAGGAAGTGTTAGTTGGAAGAGCTGTAGGTAGAAGAATCTGTAAAGAATGTGGAGCTACATTCCATATTGAATTCAATCCATCTAAAGAAGAAGGTGTATGTGACAAGTGTGGCGGAGCGCTTTATCAAAGAGCTGATGATACGGCAGAAACTGTATCTAAGAGAATTGAGGTTTACATCAATGAAACTCAGCCACTAATTGACTATTATAAAGACAAAGGCATACTAGTAACTATTGATGGCCAACAGGACATTAATAAGGTATTTGATGATATAGTAAAGGCTTTAGGAGCTTAGATATGATTATTATAAAATCAAAAAAGGAAATTGAGTATATGAAGGAAGCGGGTAAAATCGTAGCATATACTCATGAACTTTTAAGAGAGTATATAAAGCCTGGTATTACTACTAAAGAATTAGATCATATTGCAGAAAATGAAATTCGAAAGCATGGCGCCATACCGGCTTTCAAAGGATATCATGGATTTCCAGCAACTATTTGCGCATCTATAAATGAAGAAGTAGTTCACGGAATACCTGGATTAAAAACTTTAGAAGATGGCGATATTATAAGTATAGATATTGGTGCTGTTATTAATGGTTACTATGGTGATGCGGCAAGAACACATGCAGTCGGAAATGTAAGTGAAGAAGCTTCTAGGCTGATTCAAGTTACAAAACAAAGCTTTTATGAAGGTTTGAAGTTCTGTAAAGAAGGCTATAGATTATCTGATATTTCCCATGCTGTTCAAAAGTATGTGGAGGAAAATGGATTTTCAGTGGTGAGAGACTTTGTAGGACATGGAATCGGTCAAAATATGCATGAGGACCCTCAAATTCCTAACTATGGATTACCAGGGAAAGGGCCAAGATTAAAATCAGGAATGGTTTTAGCTATTGAGCCTATGGTAAATATGGGATCATATCATGTAAAAACTTTGTTAGACAACTGGACTGTAGTTACTATAGATGGTAAGTATTCTGCCCATTATGAACATTCAGTAGCTATAACAGAAGATGAACCAATAATATTAACCACTATTTAAAGTCAGGTAGGTGAGAGCATCATGAATAAAATTGATGAACTTTCCGTGGGTCAAATAGTTAAGTCAAAAGCTGGAAGAGACAAGGATAGAAACTTCATTGTAATCAAGAAAGTTGACTGTCAATATGTACTAATAGCAGATGGCGATTTGCGAAAAGTAGATAACTTAAAAAGGAAAAAGGTTAGGCACTTATTAATATATAATTTAATAAGTGAAGAAGTCAGAAAAAGAGTTCTAAATGACGACAAAATAACTAATTTGCTTTTACGCAAAGAACTTGAGAAACTGGGTCTAAATTGATTCAGAAAATAGGAGGTAGAAAGTTCCTATGGCTAAAAGCGATGTAATAGAAGTGCAAGGTACGGTTGTTGAAGCTTTACCTAATGCTATGTTCAAAGTAAAATTAGAAAATGGCCATGAAATATTGGCTCATATTTCGGGAAAATTAAGAATGAATTTCATCAGAATTTTACCTGGTGATACTGTTACTATAGAATTGTCACCTTATGACCTGACAAGAGGAAGAATTACCTGGAGAGGCAAGGGTAAGTAATCTAAGGAGGGATAACAGTGAAGGTAAGAGCGTCAGTTAAGCCTATTTGTGAAAAATGTAAGATCATAAAGAGAAAAGGTAAAGTAATGGTAATTTGTGAAAACCCAAAACATAAACAAAAACAAGGTTAATAGTAGCAAATTACAATAATAATTGATATAATAGTAAAAGTGTTTAGTTAGGATATAAGTGCGGCTGATGTTTGGCAAGGTCCAAATTTACTTATGCTTAATTAATATAGAAGCCTTTTTAAGGAGTATAACATATTTAGGAGGTGTAACATAATGGCAAGAATCGCAGGTGTTGACTTACCAAGAGACAAGAGAGTCGAAATTGGATTAACATACATTTATGGTATAGGAAGAAATTTATCTAATGATATTTTAGAAGCTGCTGGAATCAATGCTAATACAAGAGTTAGAGACTTAACTGAAGAAGAAGTAGGTAAGTTAAGACAAATCATTGATAATGAATATACAGTTGAAGGTGATTTAAGAAGAGAAATCTCTTTAAATATTAAGAGATTACAAGAAATCGGATGCCAAAGAGGAATCCGTCATAGAAAAGGTCTTCCAGTGAGAGGTCAAAAGACTAAGACTAATGCAAGAACTAGAAAAGGACCTAAGAGAGCTGTAAGCCGTAAGAAGAAGAAGTAGGAAAAGGAGGTAAAAGGCATGGCAAAAAAAGTTCGTAAAAAAAGACGCGAGCGTAAGAATATAGAACGTGGTCAAGCGCATATTCAATCTACATTCAACAACACTATCGTAACTCTTACAGATTTACAAGGAAATGCTCTTTCTTGGGCTAGTGCTGGTGGATTAGGATTTAAAGGATCAAGAAAATCTACTCCTTTTGCTGCACAAATGGCAGCTGAAGCAGCTTCAAAAACTGCTATGGAGCATGGATTAAAGACTGTAGAAGTTTACGTTAAGGGACCTGGTTCAGGACGTGAAGCAGCAATTAGAGCATTACAAACAGCAGGACTTGAAATTACATTAATTAAGGATGTAACTCCAATTCCACATAACGGTTGTAGACCACCAAAGCGTAGAAGAGTTTAATTAGATTAGGAGGTGTAATAATAATGGCAAGATATACAGGACCATCTTGTAGACTTTGTCGTCGAGAAGGACAAAAGCTATATTTAAAAGGTGAAAGATGTTATTCAGATAAATGTGCAGTTTCTAAAAGAGCATATGCTCCAGGACAACACGGACAAAGAAGAACGAAATTATCTAACTATGGATTACAATTAAGAGAGAAGCAAAAGGTTAAGAGATACTATGGATTACTAGAAGGACAATTCAGAAAGTATTTCGATCAAGCTGAAAAAATGGAAGGAATCACTGGTGAGAACTTCTTATCGGTTTTAGAAACTAGATTAGACAATGTAGTTTTTAGAATGGGATTTGCTTCATCTAGAAAAGAAGCTAGACAATTAGTAAGACATGGACACTTTACAGTAAATGGTAAGAAGGTAGATATTCCTTCATACTTAATTTCTGTAGGAGACGTAATCGGAGTAAAAGAAAAGAGTTTAAGCTCAGCTAAGTTTAAAGCTTTAGCAGAAGAAGCTAAGACTGTACCTGCATGGGTAGAATCAAACTTCGAGAAGTTAGAGGGAAAAGTAGTTGCACTTCCAAACAGATCAGATATTGATCTTCCAATAGAAGAGCACTTAATTGTCGAGTTATACTCTAAGTAATAGAAGGTAGAATCAGTTACCCTCATATATTTATGAAAAAAAATTTCAAGGAGGGTTAAGTTAATGATTGAAATAGAAAAGCCAAAAGTTGAATGTGTTGAATTAAACGATGAATATACTTATGGAAAGTTTATCGTTGAACCTCTTGAGAGAGGTTATGGAATAACTTTAGGTAATAGTTTAAGAAGAATTTTATTATCTTCATTACCTGGTGTAGCCGTTAGATGGGTTAAAATTGATGGGGTTTTACATGAGTTCTCAACAATTCCAGGTGTAAAAGAAGATGTAACTGAGATCATTCTTAATTTAAAATCTTTAGCAGCTAACTTAAGTTCTGATGAAGAAAAGGTAGTCAGAATTGATATGGAAGGACCAGGACCAGTAACTGCAGGAGATATCATTGTAGATGCTGATGTAGAAATACTAAACACTGACCTTCATATTGCAACTTTAGAAGAAGGTTCTAAGTTAGCTATGGAAATAGCTCTTGCTAAAGGCAGAGGATATGTTCCAGCTGAAAATAATAAAACAGATAATATGCCAATTGGTGTACTACCAGTTGACTCTATCTATACTCCTGTTAAAAAAGTTAGCTATCATGTGGAAAACACAAGAGTTGGTCAAGTAACTGACTTTGATAAGCTTACTCTAGAGGTTTGGACGGATGGAAGTATAAAACCTGATGAGGGAGTTTCTTTAGGTGCTAAGATAATGAATGATCACTTAAGACTATTCATTGATCTAACTGACCATGTGGAAAATGTAGAAATCATGGTAGAAAAAGAAGAGGACAAGAAGGAAAAAGTTATGGAAATGACTATTGAAGAGCTTGAACTATCTGTTAGATCTTATAACTGCCTAAAGAGAGCTGGAATAAATACTGTACAAGAGCTTACTGAGAAATCAGAAGAAGATATGATGAAGGTAAGAAACCTAGGTAAGAAATCCCTTGAAGAAGTTCAACATAAATTGCATGAACTAACGCTAGGATTGAGACCTAGTGATGAATAGCATAGCTAGAAGGAGGGAAAGAAATGGCAGGACATCGTAAATTAGGCCGTCCAACTGGTCACAGAAAGCTTATGTTAAGAAACTTAGTAACAAGCTTACTTAGAGACGGTAAAATAACAACTACTATCACAAGAGCTAAAGAAACTCGTAAGCTTGCTGAGAAGATGATCACTCTTGGAAAAAGAGGAGATCTTCATGCTAGACGTCAAGCAGAATCTTTTGTTTTAGACAAAGATGTTACTAAAAAAGTATTCGATGAGATCGCACCAAAGTATGCTGAAAGAAATGGTGGATACACTAGAATAATGAAATTAGGACCAAGAAGAGGCGACGCTTCTGAAATGGTTATTCTTGAATTAGTATAATAGATTGAGGGATTAAGTGTGAACTTAGTCCCTTTTTAGTATATAATTATAGGAATTAAGTGTAATAATACCATATAAATTCTACTTCTCATAAAGACTTTTTCAGTATTTGTTGATATAATTGTTAAGGAAAGAATACTAAACCCATAGGGAAGGAAAGAAACAATGGAAAATATTATAGAAATTAAAGAACTAGTCCATAAATATGGAGAAGGAGAAGGGGAAACCATAGCACTAAATGGAGTAGACTTAGATGTTAAAAAAGGGGAATTTCTCGTGGTCATAGGACATAATGGATCTGGGAAATCTACCATGGCTAAGCATACTAATGGCTTACTATTGCCAAGTAGTGGAAAAGTCTTTGTAAATGGTTTAGATACTTCAGACTACAATAACGTATGGAACATAAGACAGGATGCTGGCATGGTATTTCAGAACCCAGACAATCAGATTGTGGCCACAGTTGTAGAAGAAGATATAGCCTTTGGTCTCGAAAATCTAGGGGCAGAACCAAAAAAAATAAGGGAAAGAGTTGATAAAGCTCTAAAGACAGTAGGCATGTATGAGTTTCGAAAAAAAGGTCCCCATTTACTTTCGGGAGGACAAAAACAAAGAATTGCCATAGCTGGCGTTATTGCTATGAAACCCCAATGTATAATCTTCGATGAGCCTACAGCCATGCTAGACCCTTCTGGTAGAAAAGAAGTCATAGAGACTATGGTAAAGCTAAATAAAGAAGATAAGATAACTATAGTTAACATTACTCACTTTATGGAAGAAGCCGTATATGCAGATAGAGTAATTGTTATGGAAAAGGGAAATATAATAATTGAAGGTACACCTAAAGAAGTATTCTCACAAGTAAAAAAACTAAAGGAATTAGGATTAGATGTACCACAAGTAACTGAATTAGTTTTTGAATTAAATAAAGAAGGAATGCATATTCCTAAGGATATACTTACAGTAGATGAGTTGGTGAATTATTTATGTCAATAAAGGTGGAAAATTTAAAACATATATATAATCCTAATACTCCCTTTGAAACTATAGCATTAAATAATGTGAGTTTTAATATTGAAAAGGGAGAATTTATAGGTCTTATAGGACATACTGGTTCAGGAAAATCCACTTTAGTTCAACATTTAAATGGTATATTAAAGCCCCATAGTGGCAAAATCATTATAAATGGAGTGGATATTACAAAACCTAAGATGAATTTAAGGGAAATTCGTCAAAAAGTAGGATTAGTATTTCAATACCCAGAGCATCAACTATTTGAAGAAACAGTCCACAGAGATGTGGCTTTTGGTCCCATGAACTTAGGGTTAGATGAGGATGAAGTAAATAGTAGAGTTAAAGAGGCCATAAAATGGGTAGGCCTTAACTATGAAGAAATAAAAGATAAATCTCCCTTTGAACTAAGTGGAGGACAAAAAAGAAGGGTTGCAATAGCTGGTGTTGTGGCTATGAAACCAGAAGTATTAATATTAGATGAACCTACAGCAGGCCTTGATCCAAAAGCAAGGGATGATATTTTAAATCAAATAAAGAAGCTTCATAATGAATATAAAATGAATATAATATTAGTGTCCCATAGTATGGAAGACATATCTAGGTTAGTAGATAGAATTATAGTTATGCATAAGGGACAAGTGGCTCTTATGGGAAGGGCTAAGGAAGTGTTTAAGGAAAGTAAATTATTGACAGAGATTGGTTTAGGTGTTCCTCAAATAACTGTACTAGTTAATAAACTTAATGAAAAGGGAATTAATATAAAAGATGATATATTCACTATAGATGAGGCTAAAGAAGAAATATTAAAATGGATGAGGAGTAAGTAATATGTTAAGGGATATAACCATAGGGCAATATTACCCTATAGATTCATCTGTCCATAAAATGGATCCAAGAGTTAAAATAATTATTACCTTTGCCTATATTATGTCTTTGTTTTTAGTAAAAAACTTTGTGGCATATGCATATGTAATTGGATTTTTAGTAGTTACTATAGGATTATCAAAGGTACCTGTAAAGTTTATTGTTAGAGGATTAAAGCCTTTATTTCTGATTATAACTTTCACATTTTTAATAAATATGTTTATGACTAAGGGAGAAATACTATATGAAATAGGACCCCTTAATATAACTAGAGAAGGTCTAAGACAAGCCATATTTATGGCTACTAGACTAATACTATTAATAATAGGTACGTCTATGTTAACCTTAACCACATCTCCAATAGAGTTAACTGATGGTATAGAAAAATTATTAAACCCATTTAAAAAAATTGGAGTACCTGCCCATGAACTGGCCATGATGATGACCATAGCCCTTAGGTTTATTCCTACCTTACTTGAGGAAACGGATAAGATAATGAAGGCACAAATGGCAAGGGGAGCAGATTTTGAAAGTGGAAATTTAATGAAGCGTGCAAAGAGTTTAGTACCTTTATTAGTACCTCTATTTATAAGTGCATTTAGACGAGCTGAGGAGCTAGCTATGGCCATGGAAGCTAGGTGCTATAGGGGTGGAGAAAATAGAACTAGAATGAAGCAATTATCCATTAATACTAGAGATTATGTGGCGTCTTTTGTCACTGTGATCATGATAGGTGCAGTTATACTAGATAGAGTTATGTATTAAATAATTAAGGGTGAAAATATGAAAAATGTAAAGTTAACTGTGGAATATGATGGTACTTTATTTTATGGATGGCAAAGACAAAAAAATGATAGATCTGTTCAAGAAGAAATTGAGAAAGCTCTATCTAAAATAATGAAAAAGAATGTGAAGATAAATGGATCTGGTAGAACAGATGCAAGGGTTCATGGACTTAGACAGACTGCCAACTTTAGAGAAGAGTTTACCATACCTATAGAAAGAATACCAATTGCCTTAAATTCCATACTTCCAGATGATATTGCCGTAATAAATGCAGAATTAGTAGATGAAAATTTTCATGCAAGATATGATGCTGTTGGAAAAAAATATGTATATAAAATTTATAATGGACAACATAGAAGCCCCTTATGGCGAAATTATGCATATTATGTTCCTGGGTCATTAGATTTGGATAAGATGAGACAAGCTTCAAAGGCATTTGTAGGAACCCATGACTTTATAGGATTTATGGCCTCTGGCAGTTCTGTAGTAGATACGGTGAGAACTATCTATGACTTGAAAATCCATAAGGAAGGTCCTTTAATAACCATAGAAGTTAAAGGAAATGGATTTTTATATAATATGGTTAGAATTATGGTAGGTACCATTGTGGAAGTGGGAAAAGGTAAGAAATCCGTCAATGAAATAGGTCCTATTATAGAATCCAAGAATAGGAAGAGTGCTGGACATACGGCACCAGCCCAAGGCCTGTATTTAAGCAAGGTTTATTATTAAAAACTCCTTGACATTAAAATGCAGTTATATTAAAATATATAGGTAATGTGAATATTAGTAAATCCACTAGCCCCGGATTTCTAAAAATAGATTACGAGAGTTAAAGAGTGTTAAAGTAGTGATAGGAGGGAAATCAATGAAATCGTTCGTTGCTAAGCCACAAGAGATTGAAAGAAAGTGGTATGTAGTGGATGCGGAAGGTAAGACATTAGGTCGTTTTGCGTCAGAAGTAGCTGCTATATTAAGAGGAAAAAGAAAGCCAATTTATACTCCACATGTTGATACTGGAGATAATGTAATTGTTATAAATGCTGAAAAAATAAAGGTAACTGGTAAGAAGTTTGAAAACAAAATGTACAGACATCACACTGGTTATATAGGAAACTTAAAAGAGTTTACTTTCAAAGAAATGATGGAAAGAAAGCCTGAAGCTATTATTGAATTAGCTGTTAAGGGAATGCTTCCAAAGAATTCTTTAGGAAGACAAATGTTCAAAAAATTACACGTATACGTTGGTGCTGAGCACAAGCATGAAGCTCAAAAGCCAGAAGTTTTAGATATATAAATAGGTTCTGAAAGAAGGGAGGATGCACAATGGCTAAAGTACAATACTATGGTACAGGAAGAAGAAAGAAGTCTATCGCTAGAGTAAGACTAGTTCCTGGACAAGGAAATATAACTATTAATGGAAGAGACGTAGAAGAATATTTCAACTACGAAACATTAAGAAGAGAAGTAAGAAGACCTCTTACTTTAACTGAAACAGAAGGAAAGTTTGATGTTATCGCAAAGGTACACGGTGGTGGATACACTGGTCAAGCTGGAGCTTTAAGACATGGTATCTCAAGAGCTTTATTAAAAGCTGATGGAGAATTTAGACCTACTCTTAAGAAAATTGGTTTCTTAACAAGAGACCCAAGAATGAAGGAAAGAAAGAAGTACGGATTAAAGAAAGCAAGACGTGCTCCACAATTCTCAAAGAGATAATATTTTCTATAGAGAAATTAAAACACTATTCAGTTTTAAACTGGATAGTGTTTTTTTACTTACTAGGAAATTATAACATTCACAAAACTGTAAATAAGTAAAAAATAAGGGGGTGTGGGGGAAGAATTCCCCTGCCTCTTTAAAGGAAGGTGCTCAGATTGCGTTAGCATACGCCTGCGGCAACCATAGGGTTCCATAACGAATCATAGGTCGTATGATTTTTTTATTTTGTACTAAATGAAAAAAATTATATATATAATAGTAAAAATGTACAAACTAATTAGAGTTATATTATTAAAAAAATAAATGGGTGGTATTATGAGATTGAATAATAGAAAATATTCTATAAAGGGCTACATGAACTTATTAATTGTAATATTAATAGCCATTACATACTATAAATTTGTAGATAATTTAGATTCTATGTATAGAAATATAAGTGCCATAATAAACAAAGTATTAAGTATATTAAAGCCATTTTTGGGAGCATTAATAATAGCATATATATTAGATCCATTAGTTAAGTGGATAGAATTTAAAGTATTAAGTAGAATAAATAATATTAAAGATAAATATAAGAGACCTATAAGTATAGGTTTAGTTGTAGTGTTCATTGGAGGACTTGTTACTATTATACTTATTCTAATAATACCAGCTACCATAAGTAGTATTAAAGATTTAGTTAATAACCTTCCAAGTTATATAAATAAGACTGAAGATAAAATTTTAGAGTTAATTAACCTAATAGACAAAAAAGACTCATATAATTTTGTGCAAATATTAAATGAAAATATAAAAGAAATGTTTAATAGATTAGGACATATGGCAACTAATGGTATAAATAACATATTAGATGGAGTAGTTATATTTACATCTAAAACATTAAATATAGTATTAGCAGGTATAGTATCCTTTTATATGCTCATGTATAAGGATAGAATAATAAGTTCAACTAGACGTATATTAAGAGCCTATTTAGATGATGATACTGTGGATGGAATTGAGAAGTTTGTAATAGAAGGGGATAAAATATTTGTTAAATATGTTATAGGGAAATCTATTGATTCTTTAATCATAGGGATTATGGCATTTGTAATTTTAACTATTATTAAAAGTCCCTATGTATTATTAATTAGTATAATAGTTACTATTACAAATATGATTCCCTATTTCGGTCCATTAATAGGAATGATAGTAGGATTTATGTTTGTATCTTTTTACAGTAGCACTAAAGCTTTATGGGTACTCATATTATTATTCTTCTTACAACAGTTTGATAGTTTTTATCTAACTCCCAAAATTTTAGGAAATAAAATTGGAATAAATCCCATATGGATTATATTTTCTATCATATTAGGAGGAAGTTTGTTTGGTATAGTTGGCATGTTTTTGGGCGTTCCTGTCGTATCTGTAATGCTTATTACCTTTGACAAAGTAGTGGAAAAGAGATTGAAGAATAAAAATAAATTTAAAAAAGAATAGTAGACTAGATTATAATAGTTTAAATATAATACCTCTCATATATTTGTAAAAGGCGAATAAAATATATTAGTATGGTTCGGGAAAAGGCAAATATGTGAGGTGATAGTTTGATATTAATTGTAAGAAAAAGGTATATATATTTATCATTAATTATTATCATACTTATAGGTACATTGTTATTATTAATGCCAGATAAATTTATAAGTACTTTTAAATTTAATGTGAGTAAAGTAATAATATTAGATGCAGGCCATGGAGGAATAGATGGAGGGGCTGTGGGTAAAAATGGAACCACTGAAAGTAAGGTTAATTTACAAATAGCTTTAAGATTAAGGGAGTTATTAGAAGAACAAGGAATTATTGTGATCCTTACACGGGATGAAGATGTGGGATTATATTCTGATTCTGGAACCATAAGAAAGAAAAAAAATGAAGATTTAAGAGAACGCAGAAAAATGATGAATGGAAATAATGCTGACTTATTTATTAGTATCCATATGAATAGTTTTCCTGAATCTAAGTATTATGGGGCTCAAACCTTCTATCCAGAAAATTCTGAAGAAAGCGAATTGTTAGCTAAGTATATTCAAGAACAATTAAAAAAGGTTTTAAATAACAAAAATCATAGGGAAGCTAAATGTAAAAAGGATGTATACATATTAAAAGAATGTAGTATTCCAACGGTATTGGTAGAATGTGGTTTTTTAAGTAATTCACAGGAAGAAAAATTACTTTTGAACAATACATATCAAGAGAAGGTGGCCTGGGCCATGTATGTGGGTATATTAAAGTACTTTGAAGAAATAGATTAGGATACTTGTGGATAAAATGTGAACAAAAAAACTAAAAACTGCTAAAAGTCAGAAAATTACACGTATATAGAATATTATGTTTATCCACAATTTATACACTATGGAAATTAACATGTGTATGAATATGTGGATAAACATAGGTTACATTTATAAAATAATAGATTCAGGAATGTTTAGAAAATTAACATTTATAAATATAGATTATCCATAAAGGAAAAGCTATGTTTGTAAATGTCTTTTTTTGTAGATTTATTATGACAAAAAATTATCAAAATTATTAATTTAATCGTTGCCATGTGAGGACGAGGATAGTATACTGTTTATGAATATAACTGGATAAAAAAAGGGTGATATAATTATGGAGATTAGTGTATGTGTTGGAAGTGCCTGTCATTTAAAAGGATCCCAAAAGGTAATAAAGAGATTACAAGAACTTGTTAAGATGAAAAACCTTGAAGATGAGATAGTTATAAAAGCATCATTCTGCTTAGGTCAATGTAATGATTATGTATCTGTAAAGGTGGAAGATGTAATAAGTTCTGTAAATGAAAGTACTGTGGATAAGTTTTTTAATGAAAATATTTTAGGGAGGCTTTAAGGATGAACATTTTAAACTTTTCAAAAGCCAATTGTAAGAATTGTTATAAATGCTTAAGAAGCTGTCCTGTAAAAGCTATTAAAATTAAAAATGAACAAGCGGAAATTGTGAGTGAAAAATGTATTGGTTGCGGAAATTGCTTTAGGGTATGTCCACAAAATGCACGAAAAATTAAAAGTGATTTAGAAAAGGTTAAAGATGCTATTAAAGATGGTAAAAAAGTAATAGCTAGTGTAGCCCCTAGTTATGTAGGTGCTTTTAATATGAAGACTGTAGGACAATTTGCAACAGGGTTACTTAAACTTGGATTTAGTATAGTAGAAGAAACTGCTATTGGAGCTGAAATAGTATCAGAAATATATAAGAATAAGATAGAAAAAAATGATAAAAGAATACATATCACTACTTGTTGTCCAGCAGCCAATGACCTGATAGAAAACTATTATCCAAAACTAGTAGACTTTATGTTACCAGTAGTGTCACCTATGATAGCCCATGGAAAAATTATAAAAGAAAAGCATGGAAGGGATTCTTATGTAGTATTCATAGGTCCCTGTATTGCAAAGAAGTTAGAGGCTGTAGATTTTCGACATAATGATACAGTGGATGCAGTAATAACTTTTGATGAATTAGAAGAGTGGTTTCATAATAATAAAATAGAACTTGATCATTTAGATGAAAGTGATTTTAATAAAGGTTCATTCAAAAGGGGTAGAGCTTATCCCTTAGAATCAGTTTTAAATGATGAAAATGTATCTAGGGAGTACGAAATACTTAAGGTAAGTGGCATTGAAAATTGCATAGAAACTTTAGAATCTATCGAAAATAACTATTTAGATAAGGTCTGTTTAGAAATAAATACTTGTAATGGTAGCTGTATAAAAGGTCCAGCTATGACTGGAAAAAATTTTTACAAAGTAAAAAATGCAGTAAAGGACTATGTGAATGAAGCTAAAGAGAAAGAGACCTTTGAAAATTTTAATTGTAAAAATTTCAATAAAAAATTCTTAGATAAGAGTCCTATGAAAAAAGAAGCATCAGAAGAGGACATAAATGAAATACTTAGAAAAATAGGTAAGTATGAAAAAAATGATGAACTAAATTGTGGAGGATGTGGCTATAACACCTGTAGGGAAAAGGCTCAAGCCGTATATGAAGGTATGGCAGAGCTAAATATGTGTCTTCCATTCATGAGAAGTAAGGCAGAGGGACTTACTAATGTGATCTTTGAACATTCGCCTAACGGAATAATATTGATAAATAATGACTTAAAAATTAAAGAGCTTAATAATAAGGCTGAAAAATTATTTCATATAAAGGCCCATGAAGTAAAGAATAAGCCTGTTCAAGTGATTTTAGAAGATGAATTATTTAGAAGAGTTCTTAATACGAAAGAGAGTATTATAGGTAAGAAAATCTATTATAAGGAATACAATATTGTATTATTTCAAAGTATTATATATTTAGAAAAGGAAAATATACTACTTGCCATTATGACAAACATAACAGAAGAAGAAAAACACAAACAAGAGTTAACCCTAGTAAAGGAAAATACCATAGATGCGGCACAAAAGGTAATAGAAAAACAGATGAGAGTGGCCCAAGAGATTGCCAGTTTACTTGGAGAAACCACAGCTGAGACTAAGGGAATACTTACTAAGTTAAAGAAGATAGTTCTTCAAGAAAATGGTGATTACAGATGAGATATTTTATAGATGTATCATCAAATAGTCTAAACAAGTATGAGGAAGAATTGTGTGGAGATAAGGTTGAAATAATAAGAAATGAAGATAGTGTAATTATAGTTGTAGCAGATGGTTTAGGCAGCGGAGTAAAGGCAAATATACTAGCTACACTAACTTCAAAAATAGCAGCGACCATGCTAAATGAAGGCATTAGCATAGAAGAGACTGTAGACACCATAATAAATACACTGCCTGAGTGCAAAGTAAGGAAATTAGCTTATGCTACCTTTACAATGATAAAGATAAAGGATGATGGTAGTGTTTATATAGCAGAATATGATAATCCTCCATTCATATTAGTTAGTGGAAATAAACACTTAGAAGTGGTAAAGAGAAAAAAACAATTACAGGGAAAAATAATAAAGGAAAGTGATTTTACATTATCTCCTGGAGATACTCTTACTGTAGTTAGTGACGGAGTTATTCATGCAGGAGTAGGGGCCTATTTAAATTTAGGTTGGCAATGGGATAATGTAAGGGATTACTTAGTAAATATAAACTTGAAAGAAAAATCAGCAGATAGTATAGGAAAGAATTTAATAGATGTATGTGAAAATTTATATGGAGGAAAACCTGGAGATGATACTACAGTAGTATCCGTAAAGGTTAGAGAGCCTGAAATAATAAATATGTTAATAGGACCACCACAGGATAAAATGAAGGATAAGGAAGTTGTATACGATTGGATAAGGGGAAATGGTAAAAAGATAGTATGTGGTGGAACGGCAGCTAATGTGGTAGCTAGAGAACTAAATAGAAAAATGAAAGTAAGTATGGACATAATAGACCATGAAGTACCACCTATAGGATATATAGATGGAGTAGACTTGACTACAGAAGGAGTTCTTACTTTAAATAATGCATTAAAAAGAATAGAATATTATAGGGAAAAGGGAGAATTAGCTTTTAAAAAGTCCTTTTATAATAAAAAAGATGGAGCATCCATATTGGCTAAAACCATAATAGAAGATTGTACCCATCTAAATGTTTGGATTGGTTCAGCAGTGAATCCTGCTCACCAAAAATCGGATTTTCCTATTAATTATTCTAATAAATTAAAAATAATAAATGACATGATAAAAGTTATAAGAGAAATGGGAAAAGTTGTGACTAAAAAAAGTATATAACGAGGTGACCTATGATTAAATTTCAAAGTAATGTACAAGTAATAAAGTTTGAAGTATTAAAAGAAGTAGCAAAAGCAGCTATGGAAGATAGATTATTACAGGATTATAAAAAACTGCCAAAAAAAATAATAAAAGGTCCAAAGCCTAGAACTAGGTGTTGTATATATAAGGAAAGGGCCATAATGAAACAAAGGGTAAGAGCAGCTATGGGAGGAAAAAGCAATAATAAAAATATTATAGAGGTATTGGATATAGCTTGCGATGCCTGTCCT
The DNA here is from genome assembly GCF_002270055.1 of Anaeromicrobium sediminis. Lineage (NCBI taxonomy): Bacteria > Bacillati > Bacillota > Clostridia > Peptostreptococcales > Thermotaleaceae > Anaeromicrobium > Anaeromicrobium sediminis. The sequence goes on from NZ_NIBG01000018.1 coordinate 26,549, forward strand.
ATAAATAGATTTACAATAACAGAAGCCTGTAGAGGATGTTTAGCCCATAGATGTTCAGAAGCATGTCCCGTAGGAGCCATATATCATGTGGGACAAAGGGCATACATTAATCAAAATATATGTATAGAATGTGGTAAGTGTAGGGATGCTTGTCAATACAATGCCGTATCAGATGTAATGAGACCTTGTAGAGGATCTTGTCCTACAGGAGCCTTAACATTAGATGAAGATAAAACTGTTGTAATTAACGATGATTTATGTGTACAGTGTGGTATATGCATTGTACAATGCCCATTTGGTGCCATAATGGATAAATCATTTATAGCAGATATAATAGATATTATAAAACATTCAAGGGGAAATACTAAATATAAAACCTATGCTGTAGTAGCACCAGCCATAGTAAGTCAGTTTAATACAGAGTTTTTTAAGGTTGTAGAAGCCATAAAGAAATTAGGATTTTATGATGTGATAGAAGCAGCAGAGGGAGCTGATTTAGTAGCCCATTATGAAACAGAAGAATTTTTAGAAAAGTCAAAGGAAGATGGGGTAATGACTACATCCTGTTGCCCGGCCTTTGTAAAGTATGCAGAAATAACATATCCACAATTTAAGGATAATATATCTTCTACTGTATCACCTATGATAGCCATAAGTAGACTTATAAAGGAAAAGGATGAAAAGGCAAAGGTAGTATTTATTGGACCTTGCGTTGCAAAAAAAGCAGAGGCTATGAGGGAAGATGTAAAAGGGGATACGGACTTTGTAATGAGTTTTGAAGAATTATATGCCATGTTAGTTGCTAAAGATATTAAGATTGAAGATTGCCAAGGTGATTTTAATAGTAAGGCAACACCTAATGCTAAGATGTTTGCCAGAAGTGCAGGAGTAACAGAGGCAATAAAAAATGTAATAGATAAGGAAAAAATAGATGTGGACTTTAAACCAGTCACTTGTAATGGATTAAAAGAATGTGACAAGGCATTTAAAATGTTAAAAGTGGGACGTTTAAATGGAAACTTTGTAGAAGGTATGGCTTGCGTTGATGGTTGTATTGGAGGGCCTGTTAATTTAATCAGAAGAAAACAAAATGCTAAAAAAGTAAATGATTATGCAAAAGAATCTAAGAATGTTAATGGGGATTATATTGTAGGTGAAAGTAAAAAAATAGATTTACATATGCATAGATAAAAAAAATAGATTAAAAGAGTAGACTTTATTAAAGTTTACTCTTTTTTCGTATAGACATGTATTTAAAAGTAAATACTAATATTTGTAATAATAGGTTAAGGAGTTAGAGTATGGATAAAGATAAAGTGTTATCATTGTCATTAAAAGAGAATATAGAAATATTTGACAAGGGTTTTAATAAGGACGTTACTATAAAATATAGAAAATTTAAATATAGAAATGAAATAGACTGTTGTCTAATATATGCAGGAGACATGATTGATGGAGAAACCATATATGAAACCATATTAAGACCTATGCAATCGGATAGGAAATTTCCAGAAGCTGATTTGATTCCATATTTAATACAAAATGTAATAATTAGCCATGATGTTAATGTTAAAAATAAAGTAAATGATATGATTGGAGATATACTTTATGGCTTTGTGGTATTTTTAATAGATGGAGAAAATGAAGGTATAGTAATGCCAGCTCAAGGTTGGGAGGAAAGAAGCATAAGTGAGCCCATATCAGAGCAGGTAGTAAGAGGTCCTAGAGAGTCATTTAATGAAGCTATAATGACAAATGTAGGACTCCTTAGGAGAAAAATTAAAAGTCCAAATTTGAGATTTAAATTTAGAGAAATTGGCAAAGAAACTAGAACTAGGGTGTGTATCAGTTATCTAGAAAATGTAGCAGAAATTAAGATTGTAAAAGAAATAGAAAAGAGATTAGATACCATAGATATAGATGGAATACTAGAAGGCGGTTATATAGAAGAATTAATAAGAGACGAACCCCTATCTCCCTTTGCTACTATAGGTGGAAGTGAAAGGCCTGACACCATAGCAGGCAAATTATTAGAAGGGAGAGTCGCCATATTTGTGGATGGTGCCCCCTATGTGCTTACTATGCCCTATGTGTTTATAGAATATTTTCAAACTAATGAAGATTATTATAATGGGTATATGTATTCATCTTTTAATAGGATGTTAAGGCTTTTAGGTTTTTTCCTATCTACCAGTGTACCAGCAATTTATGTGGCCTTAGTAACCTTTCATCAGGAGATGGTTCCAACTCCTTTGATACTTAGTATATCAGCAGCTAGGGATGGTGTTCCTTTCCCTACTATTGTGGAGGCCCTACTTCTCTTGTTAGCCTTTGAATTATTAAGAGAGGGTGGAATTAGATTACCTGCTCCTATTGGTTCTACAATAAGTTTTGTTGGAGCTATTATATTAGGACAGGCCGCAGTAGATGCAAAGTTTGTTAGTGCCCCAATTGTAATAATAACGGCCCTAACGGGAATAACAAATTTTTTATTACCTAACATGATAGGCCCCCTTAATGTGGTAAGATTAACATTTTTAATATTGGCCTCTTTCTTAGGTCTATATGGATACATCTTTGGAGTTATGGGACTCATAATACATTTAGTGTCTATGAAGTCCTTTGGAATACCTTATATGCTAGATATTGGAGAATTAAAGTTCCAAGAAGTAAAAGATACGGCCATAAGAGCACCTTGGTGGTATATGACCTTAAGGCCAACCTTGATAGGTAAGAAAAATAGAGTTAGGCAAAGAAAAAAATCACATAAAAAAAGGTGATTTAGATGAAAAAAATACTTATAATACTTATAATTTCCACCCTATTAACAGGGTGTTGGAACTATATTGAAGTTGATGATTTGTCTATTATAACGGGGATAGGTCTAGATTATGATGGGGATAGTGATGAGATTATACTAATAACTGAAGTTGCCAAGCCTGTTAGACAACAAGGCGGAACTATTATTCGGTCACAAATTATAAAGTCCAGAGGAAAGAATATGACTGATGCCATAAGAAATCTAGTTAAAATCACTGGTAGAGAGATCTTTTGGGGACATGCTAAAATGGCCATATTGGGGCCCAAATTAATAAAGAATAAGGAAAAGTTCATGTCCTGTATAGATTACATGAAGCGAAGTAGTAATTTTAGGGACAACATATGGTTAGTGGTAGCTGAGGAAAGTAGCCCATTAGACATATTATCTAGTGAAAAGATTCTTCAAAATATATTGAGCTTTCAAATAGAGGATACATTCAAAAATGAAAAAGAAATATCTAAGTACCTGGGAGTTGAATTATACGAATTTGTAGATAAATTGGCAACAAAGGGCATATCACCTCTCCTCCCCTTGATTACAGTGAAAGAGGGAAACAAAGGAAAAGAAATAAGAGTATGGGGAATGGCCATATTTAAAGGCATGAAATATGTTGGGAACATAGGGGGAGAAGATACTAAATATCTCTTGTTTTTATTAAATAAATTAGAGGGTGGAGCCTTAAATGTAGATTTGAAAGAAAAAAATCAAAAAGCTACCTTAGAGATAAACGGTAGTAAAACAGAGTTAAAGCCCAATTACGAAGATGAGAGCTTATCTATGGATATCCACATTGAGACAAAAGTAGATATAGCAAACATAAACAAGGAAATACCTATAAATGATGAAGAAATTCAAAACAAAATAAAAAATAGGGCTCAAGAAATAATTGTGGCTAATTGTGAAAAAGTAATTGATTTATTTCAAAATGAGTACAAAAATGATAATCTAGGATTTTCATATGAATATAAGAAGGAGTACCCTAAAGAGTGGAAAAAACTAGAAAATAATTGGAATGAAGTATTTAGCAATATAGAGGTAAAAGTAACCTCAGAGGTAATTATTGAGGGGACTGCACTAAGGTCCGGACCAATCAAGGTGGTGAGATAGTATGCTTTTTTTAGTCTTAATAGTATATGGAATTATAGGAATAATAGAAATTACTCCTTTGGTAAAGAAGAAGAAAAAGAAGGATTTAGTCGTTTATTTAGTCCTATATACATCAGCCTTAGTTTTAAGTGTACTAATTTCAATTGGAGTAAAAATACCATCACCAGCCATACCTATACAAAAAATGGTGGAATCTATCATTGGGAAGCAGGGATGATTTATGGTGAAAAAATACATAGCAATCCTATTTATCCCAATAATATTATGTGGTTGTTGGAACTATAGGGAAATAAATGATAGGAGACTTATATCTGGCGCTGCTGTAGATTATAATCCTAGTACAAAAAAATATATAGTAACCTTTGAAGCTATAGACCCTATGACTGAAGAGGGGGAAGAAAACAGAGGGGAGATATTTACTATAGAAGGAGATTCGCCCTTTGATGCGGTAAGAAACATAGTAAGTAAGTCTGGGATAAAATTTTATTGGCCCCATGCAAAGGTTATAATACTTAGCGAGGAATTGGCTAAAAAGGATATTTTACCTATCTTAGACTATATATATAGGGATGGTGAAATGAGAAATGACATATGGATACTTATTTCTAAAGAAAAAAGTGCAGCAGACATATTAAAAGTAAAAGAAAAGGAATATATGCCCATACCTTCCTTTCGAATAGACAGAATTCTTAAGATGGAAAGTCAAAATAGTTTAATAGGACTACGTGCTGTTCCTATGGATGAGTTCATACAAAGGCTATATGAGCCTAATCAAAATCCTTCATTACCAGGAGTAAAAATAGAAAAAAATAATGGAACAGAAACTATTATAGTAACAGGATTAGCTGTATTTAAAAAGGATAGGTTATTAGGGTGGTTGAGTGACGATGAATCTAGAACACTATTAACTATAGAAGATAATGTTAAAAGGGGATATGAATATTATGATGGAGAAATTCCTGTAGGCCTTAAAATATTGAGCAGTAAAACTAGAACAAAAGTAAAACTGGTGGATAATGAAATAAATATTTATATGGATATAGACATAGAGGCAAATATAATTGAGCTAGGTGGAAATGTGGATTATATAAAGGAAAAGAGAAGAGTTCTTATGAAAGAATTAGAAGAAAAGAAAAAGAAGGATATAGAAGATTTAATAAAAAAGGTTCAAAATGAATTTGGAGTAGATATATTTGATTTCTCTAGATATGTGAAGGCTCAACAACCTGAATTATGGAATAAAGTTAAAGGGGATTGGGATAAAGTGTTTGATGAAGTAAAATTTAACATAAATGTGGATGTTTTAATAAAGGGGAGTGAAAAGAAAGATAGTCCTATTATGGTTAATAATTAGAGCGGAGTGCTGTTTTTATGAGTAATGACAAAATAAATGAAGTACAGGGTAGTTGTATAGTAATATTGTTCATATTGTCATCAGGGTTTATACTTCCCTTGGGGGCTCAAGCCAAGGAAGATATATGGATAGCCATATTTATGGGAATGGTACTATGTGTAGGAATAGTAAAAGTATATTCTCATATAATAGGTAAATATAATAATAAAAGTTTTTTTAAAATAATAGAAACAGTTTTTGGTAAATTTATTGGAAGTATAATAAATATATTATATATATGGTACAGCATACATTTATGTGGATTAACTGTGAGAGATTTTGGAGAATTTCCCACATCAACCACATTAAATAATACACCATTATTTATTTTTATGATAGGAATAATACTCCTTGCTATAGTAGCAGTAAAAGAAGGTCCTGGTGCAATAGGTAAATCTGCAGTAATAGTAGTATTTTTCACATCACCTATACCCATATTTACCATATTAATATTAATACCTAGGATGGATTATTTAAATATAATGCCCATATTACATTGTGGCATTTCAAATCTTATGAAGGCAACATTAAGTACCTTTACTTTTCCCTTTGCAGAAACCTTGTTGTGTATAGTTTTAATAGAAGAAATTAAAGATAAGAAAAATGCGTATAAAAGTTATGCTAAAGGTATATTGATAGGTGGAATGACTTTAGTTGGAGTTACAGTTGCTGAACTATTAGTAATTGGTCATAACATATATGCAAATACATATTTTCCCGTATACGTGGTGGCTAGCCAAGCTAACTTAGGAGAGTTTTTAGAAAGGATGGAAATTGTCACCATCTTAGCAACGAGTCTAGCCACATTTGTGAAAGTGGCTACTTGCATATATTTTGCAGCTAAGGGAATAAGTACTGTGTTAAATATGAAAAGATATAATCATATAGTGACACCCATAGGCCTATTAATATTGGGTGTTTCCTATATTGTTTATCCTTCAGTTATGGCCATTATAGGTTGGAGTACTAAAATATATCCCTATTATGGTTTAGTATTTGAAGTATTTTTACCCTTAATAATACTTGTAGGAATATATATTAATAAAAATAAAAAGACAAACGTAAGAAATTGAATTATATAGCAGTTATAATAGGTACTTATTTTACTTGTAATCTATAGTAAAGAAAAAAGTTAAGGCATTATGTACTACCCCTATTCATATAATGTATAAATTATGTGAGTGGGGGTTTTTTATGAATACAGAGTTTCATTATTATATGACCTATCTAATAGCTACCCGAGCGGGATTTAGACCAGAATCAGCTAAAATAATAAGTATAGCTTCTCAATATGTGGATAATAATAATATGATTTTTACCATAAATAAAGGAACTGTAGAAGAATATACAAATCATATTAGTCAGACTATGAATATAATCAAACCTAAGAAGAAATTATTTAGAATATACCCATTATTTCATTTTATCCCTGGAGATCCCCTGGCTGTATCTGCAAGAAGGAAAGATGGGAAATTACATATGTTAAATACTACACCAAATAGTACGAATGCTAATAACATATTTGATGCGGCAATTTATAGCAAAAATCTATATAGGATTGGAATAGCTACCCATTCCTTTGCAGATACTTGGGCACATCAAAACTTTATTGGACTTTATGATACATTTAATTCTGTGGATGGAGGAGTAGAAAAGGTTATACCATTTATAGGTCATGCTTCTGCCTATTTTTATCCTGATTGGCCAGCCCTGATTTGGAAAGACAGTAGATTAGTGGGAAAATATATTAAAGTAAATAATAAGGAACGATCTTTGCAAGCAGCAAGGGAAATATTTAGGAAACTTTATTTGTTCTTAAATCCAAATGGAACTGCAGAACATGTACATTGGGAATCTAAAAAATTATTAGAGGATTTAAGTAATGCCATAGGGAAAATGGACCAAGGAAATGACGAAAAAGAAAATCGCATAAAAAGATATAAAGAATTGGCTATGAAAAAAGAGTATGGAGGAGTGGCATTAGAGGATTATAAAAAGGACACATGGTTTGATGAGGTAGTAAATGAAGAAATTTTAGGAATAAGGGATAGGAGTGTAATATCTGTAAATGGAGTTAGTGTAGGGTTAAATAGATATGATCCCCTAACAGATATATATACCTGGAAAAATCCTAAGACTTATAAAAAAAGTCATTGGTATAAATTTCAAGAAGCAGTCAAGTCACACCAAAAGGTGGCCTTTAATATATTAAGCAAGAAGAACTTTTCTTATTTAGATCTAAAAGACTGGTAAAAGAATATTGGCATATGAGACAATGGGGTCTATATAAAAAGTTAAATAATTTTATAATCTATAGACCTTTACAAGGTAAGATAAAAAAAGTATACTTAAATTGTAAAAAATAATATTAAGACAAGGGGAGGCTATAAGGATAGCCTGAGAGAGAAATGTTATTTCTGACCCTCATAACCTGATTTTGGATAATGCCAACGTAGGGATGTTTATATTTAGTATGGGATAATTGTGTACCATTCATATAAAATAGACTCGTTACGAGTCTATTTTTTTATATAAAAATACAGTTTAACCTACTAATTTTATAAATAAATATGTCTATATTTAGTTCTATGTGTATAGTTATTCCATAATTTTAAAATCAGATAGCTTTATGAGAGTCAGCCATAACCCTACCCTTTAAAACTTTAATTATTTAATAAATCATAAGGGGGAGAATTATGAAATATAATACTCAAATGGAAGCGGCTAAAGCTGGTGTAATAACAAAGGAAATGGAAATAGTATCGGAAAAGGAAAATATGGATATACACAAATTAAGAGACTTAGTGGCAAAAGGATTAGTAGTAATACCAGCTAATAAGAATCATGAAAGTATTAGTCCAGAAGGAATTGGTAGTGGACTTAGAACTAAAATAAATGTAAATTTAGGAATATCGAAGGATTGTCCTAGCATAGAAAAAGAAATTGAAAAGGTAAAAATGGCCATAGATATGAAAGCAGAAGCCATAATGGATTTAAGTTCATTTGGAAAAACAGAGGAATTTAGAAAAAAAATAGTAGAAATTTCTCCAGCTATGATAGGAACTGTACCAATTTATGATGCAGTTGGTTTTTATGATAAGGAACTGAAGGATATAAAGGCAGAAGAGTTTTTAGATGTGGTAAGAAAGCATGCAAAGGATGGTGTGGACTTTGTTACTATCCATGCTGGGTTAAATAAAGAAACTGTAAATACATTCAAAAGAAATAAAAGATTAAATCATATAGTATCTAGGGGTGGATCATTAACATATGCATGGATGGAATTAAATAACATGGAAAATCCTTTTTATGAATACTATGACGAACTTTTAGATATATGTAGAGAATACGATGTTACCTTAAGTTTAGGTGATGCATTAAGACCAGGAAGTATAAATGACTCTACTGATGCAAGCCAAATTAAAGAATTAATAACATTAGGAGAACTTACTAAGAGGGCTTGGGAGAAGGATGTACAAGTTATGATAGAGGGTCCAGGTCATATGGCAATAAATGAAATAGAGGCAAATATGCTACTTGAGAAAAGATTATGTCATGGAGCTCCATTTTATGTATTAGGTCCTATAGTTACAGATGTGGCACCAGGATATGACCACATAACAAGTGCCATAGGAGGTGCTATTGCAGCTAGCTCAGGAGCAGACTTCTTATGCTATGTAACTCCTGCAGAACATCTTAGATTACCAAACTTAGAGGATATGAAGGAAGGAATTATAGCATCTAAAATAGCAGCCCATGCAGGAGATATTGCTAAAAATATACCGGGAGCAAGGAATTGGGATTTTGCAATGAGTGAAGCTAGACAAAATTTAGACTGGGAAAAAATGTTTAAATTGAGTATGGATCCAGAAAAAGCAAGAAGATATAGGGAAGAATCTATGCCACATGATGAAGATAGCTGTACCATGTGTGGAAAAATGTGTTCAATGAGAAACATGAACAAAGTAATGGCTGGGAAAGATATAAACATATTAAGAGATGATGATTAATCATGAAAATAGATGAGTTTAATGATAAATTCAAAGAAGAATGTGGAATATTGGGAGTATTTTTTAATAAAAAAGAAAATATGGAAACAAAAGTATACTCAGGCCTATTGGCCCTACAACATAGGGGTCAAGAAAGTTGTGGTATATCCTATAGAAATGATAATGAAATTGAAAATATTAGGAAGATGGGATTAGTAGATAACTTATTTGAAGGACTTCAGATTGATACTAATCTATTGATAGGCCATGTAAGATATTCCACATGGGGGGAGAGTACTATTAAAAATAGTCAACCCCTCCTTAGTAATAATATTAGTTTAGCTCATAATGGAACCCTAACAAATGGAGAGGATATTAAAAAAATTCTTGAAAAAAAGGGAAGAAAATTTAGTACGGATACGGATTCAGAAGTAATATTAAAAGTATTTGAAAAAGATGGTATAAGGGGGATTTACAATAATATAAAGGGTGCATATGCAGTAGTTATTATAAAAGATAATGAATTAATAGCCATGAGGGACCCTTTAGGAATTCGCCCCATATGTATAGGAAAGATCCAGAACGGGTACATAGTAGCATCAGAAAGTTGCGCCATAGAGGCTATGGGAGGCTCATTTATAAGAGACTTAATGGCAGGAGAAGCAATAAAAATAGATAAAAATGGAGTTTCCGTAATAAGAAAAGGAAATGAAGTATGCAATACATGTGCCTTTGAATATATATACTTTGCTAGGGAAGACTCTAAGATAGACGGAATTTGTGTAGGGCAAATAAGAAGTAAATTAGGAAAAATTTTAGGAAAAGAAGACTTTAGTAAGGCTCATATGGTCATGGGAGTGCCAGACACAGGAACTTTACCATCCATAGGTTATGCTGACCAATCTAATATTAAATATGAACCAGGAATCCTCAGAAATAAATATGTAGGAAGAACCTTTATAGCTCCAAAGAATAGGAAAAACAAAGTAAATGATAAGTTTTTTATATTAAAGGATAAAGTAAGAGGAAAAGATATAGTTGTAATAGATGATTCCTTAGTAAGTGGAACTACAAGTAAGGAATTAATAGGTAAGTTAAAAAAAGTAGGTGCTAATAGGATACATTATAGGATAGCTTCTCCTATTATAAGGGGGAAATGTGACCTGGGAATAAATATGAAGAATGAAAATATAATAGGTCACTTTAAAAATCTAGAAGAAATAAGAGATGAAATAGGTGCGGATACATTAAAATATATAAGTATAGATAATTTAATAAGGGTATTAGGGAAAAATATTTGTACGCTATGTTTTACTAATAAAGTATAAAGGGAGATGGTAATTATATCATCTCTTTTTATTTTATGGATCAAAATATTCCACATAAATTAAATTTAAAAGTGGAAAAAAGTAGTTGAAAGTTTATTATAAAGATGATATAACTATATTAGAATATTCTAATATAGTTAAAAGGAGGATATGAATGAATAATTTATATTATGATTTATCTGCTTCCTTTATGAAGGCATTAGCTCATCCCACTAGGGTTAAGATAATAGAGAGATTAAAGGGAGAAGATGAACTTTGTGTGTGCCACATATATGAGGATCTAGAATTAGAGCAATCTAATGTATCACAACATTTGAAAATACTAAAGGATAAGGGGATTTTAGAGAGTAGAAAAGACGGATTAAAAGTTATGTACAAAGTTAAATATAAGGAAACAATAGAAATATTAAATCTAGTAAAGAATATATTGGCAACGGAACTAAAAGAAGCGCAAGAAAACTTAAGGGGGGATTAGGGTGTTAAAACAATTTGCTGACTTCATGGTTAGGGATTTATTTAAATTAAATTTAGAATCCCATTTAGGTTCAAGTGCACAGTTTTTCATATACGATACATTAAAGATTATAATACTTTTAAGTTTTATGATCTTTACCATATCCTATGTGAGAAGTTATTTTCCACCAGACAAGGTTAAGAATCTTTTAGGTAAAATTGGTGGAGTAGGAGCTCATGTTCTAGCTTCTATTTTAGGTGTATTATCACCATTCTGATCTTGCTCTACTGTGCCTATATTTATAGGTTTTGTGGAATCGGGTATTCCACTGGGAGTTACTTTTACATTTTTAATAACGTCACCTATAGTAAATGAAATAGCAATAGGTTTTTTATTTATAACCTTTGGTGCTAAAATAGCAATAATATATACATTGGCAGGGATGATTATAGGTGTTGTGGCAGGAATAGTAATAGAGAAGATGAACTTAACCCATTTGGTAGAAAGTTATGTATATGAAATGCATATGGGAGAAGCAGAAAGTGAGAGATTAGATTTTAATGGAAGAATAAAATTTTCACTTATAGCAGTAAGGGATATTGTAAAGAGAGTATGGTTATATATTATAATAGGAATAGGAATTGGAGCTGCTATCCACGGATATGCACCAGAAGGTTTTATGGTTAAATATGCGGGGCCTAATAATCCTATAGCCGTATTTGTGGCAGTTGTTTTAGGAATTCCCCTTTACTCTAATGCAGTAGGGACTATTCCTATAGTAGAAGCACTAATTAATAAAGGGGTAGGTGTTGGAACAGCTTTAGCCTTTATGATGTCTGTAGTAGCCCTATCTTTACCAGAGATGATTTTGTTAAAGCAAGTAATAAAACCTAAATTAATTGCCATATTTGTGGCAATAACAGGTACTAGTATAATATTAGTAGGATACTTGTTTAACATTATTTTATAGTAAAGGAGGAGAATTTATGAAAATAAAAATATTGGGAACTGGCTGTAAAAATTGTAATACTTTATATGATTATACTTGTGAAGTAGTGGAAAAACTAAATCTAGATGCACAGGTAGAAAAAGTAACGAATTTAAAGGATATATTATCTTATGGTGTGATGAAACCACCTGCATTAGTGGTAGATGAAAAGGTAGTAGTATCTGGAAGAGTTCCTAGCAAAAACGAAATAGAAAAAATATTAAAGTAAGGGGATTGTTATTTATGGAAATTAGATTATATGAGCAAGTGTGTTGAGGACCATCAAAACTTGCTATCATCGTGGATGAGGCTTTAACAAAGCTAAACTTAAATGAAGAATTTGAAATGGTTGGAGATTTAGCTCAAATGGTTGAAGAAGGTGTAACAGAAGTACCTGCCTTAAAGGTAAATGGTAAAGTAATGGTGGAAGGCAGACTACCAGAAGTAGATGAGGTTATGAACATATTAAAAGAAGAGCTAGCGTAAAGTAAAAGGGCCCCTTAAAGGGCCTTTTATTTTGGATAATTATATGAACCTGGTGTTACATTAAAAGTAATCTCATTACCATTAGATGTACTAATTATTGTACCAGATTCGTCTGTTCTATATACAGGTATTCCCCTTAGTCTAAGCCTTTCTATAGTTTCCTTATGGGGATGCTTGTAATCATTTTTCCTTCCACAGGATATGACAGCATATTTAGGAGATACCTCACCTAAGAAGGCCTCACTAGTGGAAGATCTACTTCCATGATGACCTACCTTTAATACATTAGATTTCAAACTAATTCTACTTCTTACCAAATCTTCCTCAGAGTCCTTTTCAGAATCTCCCGTAAATAGATAGGAAGTGTTTCCAAATAGGACTTTAATTACTATGGAATAATCATTGAGATTATCATATTTTTTATCCTTTGGAGCCAGTACAACACAAGTGGCATCACCAATGTTAAAAGTATCTCCAACCTTAGGTTTTGTTGCTTTAATATTTTTTGTTTTTATTGCCGTTATTACGTCCCTATAGGTCTTTGTAGTATGAATTATATCTGGTAACAATACTTTTCCAATTTGAAAGTTATTTATTACCGTATCTAAAGAACCTATATGATCTTCGTGGGGGTGAGTTCCTACTACATAATTTAGTTTTTTAATATTATTTTTTCTAAGATAATCTAATAATAATTTAGAATCAGAATTATTACCAGCATCAATGAGCATAGATTCTCCATTATTTTCAATTAATATGGAATCAGCTTGCCCCACATCTATAAAATGAACTCTTAGTTTTCCACTATAATCTTGAGATACATTAACTTCCTCTGATAGGGCTGGAGTATCTTTTTTTATTTTATCCTTTAAAGATGATAAAAGGGAAGAAACATTAAAATTCTTTACAGGAATCCTTTGAACTTCTTCGCCTAAAGGGAAAAGATATGTGGATGTTAGAAAAAATATTAAAAATAAAGAACCATAATACTTAATAACATTAATGCGTCTTTTGTTTTTAGTCCAAATTACATATTTTGGTTCTACTAAGCCTAGGACAAAGAGCGCTAGAAAGAAAAAAGCTACAAAAGAAAATAAAATATCCATATAATTGCTCCTTTAATATTTATATAAGTCTAAATAAAATTTTATCACATTTTGTCAAATTAGTTTATAGGATTAAGATAGGATTAATAAATTAAATAATAAGATGGTAGGAAAATTTCAATAATTCCACAACGGATAAAGAATAGAAATTATAGGATCATAAAAATAAGGGCATAATTACTAATATAATCACAGGCAGATAGGAGGATTATATGGATAAGAAGGTAGCATTAGTTTTAGAAGGTGGTGGCCTAAGGGGGAATTTTACCTCGGGTGTATTAGACTATTTTTTAGATAATGATATACATATTCCATACGTAATAGGAGTTTCTATGGGAGCTTGTAATGGGTCCACTTATGTATCAAAACAAAGGGGAAGAAATTACAGGGTAAATACGGAGTTTCTAAGGGATAAGAGGTATTTTAGTTATAGAAATTTAATAACTAATGGAGAATTATTTGGAATGGACTTTATATTTGGAGAGCTACCTAAAAATATAGATCCTTTTGATATGGATACATTTATGAATTCAGAGAAAGAGTTCATAGCTGTGGCCACAGATTGTCGTACGGGAGAGGCCACATACTTTAAAAAGAATGATCCAGAGGATATATATGAGGTGTGTAAAGCATCTAGTAGTTTACCTCTCATATCTAATATAGTCGAAATAAATGGGAAAAAATATTTAGATGGAGCTATTGCTGATGCAATTCCAGTTAAAAAGGCCCTAGAAGATGGAAATGATAAAATTGTACTAGTTCTCACAAGGCCCATCTCCTATATTAAAAAACCTTTAAGATTTGGGAAATTAATAGAGTATAAGTATAGGGAATATCCTAATTTGGTAAATTCTTTGCTAACAGGACATATGGCATATAATGAAACTGTGGAGTACATAAGACAATTAGAGGAAGATGGAAAAGCCTTTGTTATTCGACCAAATGAACATCTACAAGTTGGAAGAATAGAGAGAAATAGGACGAAAATAGATGGGATTTACAAAATAGGATATGAAATTGCAAAAGAAAGTAAGGATAAATTAATCGAATTTATAAATGTGTAAAAAATGTTCACATTTCCTGGGAAATTATCTAAATATGTATATTAATATGAAGACATGAAAAACATGTCTTTTTTTGTGTAAAAATAAAAATAGGACTACAGACTCATGGCCTAAATGTGGTAGAATAGGAAGGAAAATGAAGAAAGATGTAGAAGTATTTAGTAAAATAAGACTATTTAGGAGTTGAGATATAATTGGTAGATGGAGCTAAAATAGTATTAATTATCAGGCAGCTGTTAGAGGGCATATTGGTAATATGGGGAGTATATATATTGTCTAGTAAAAAACTAGATAAAAAGGTAATATATACGGGTGTTTTGCATGGAATATTTATAAATATACTTAGGGCATTGCCAATAAGTTTTGGTGTACATACTATACTATCTTTAATTATTACTATATGTTTAATAAGTATAATTACTAAAGAAATGATGATTAAAGTGATATCAAATGTAATGGGAGCATTCATAATCGTAGCATTTTGTGATTGGGCATCCTTATTTGTGTATACAAATATATTCAATGTAGGAGTAGAACAATTATTAGATGGAAGTGTAATAAGTTCATTATATAGCTTAGGACCACTTTTTATGATGATAACAATTTTATTATTAATAAAATATATAAAAGGAAGAACTTTAGATGGATATAATAGGTAAAATATCAAATCATATAGGTGAAATAATTGGAAATGAAATGAATCATGATGATGATCAAAAGGAAGTGATAAAATATGGAGTATTCGTAGGATTGCAGATTGTATATTCCATAATTGCATGTTTTGTTGTGGGTCTAGTTTTTGGTATGCTAAAAGAAATTTTAATAGTATCCTTTTCATCATCTATCTTAAGAAAATATTCTGGTGGAACCCATGCCAGTTCTTTAAATAGGTGTGTAATAATAGGGACTATCGCATTTGCCTTGATGGCTTTGTCTATGAAGTATATTTTATTAGATTTACATATGAAGGTATGTGTAGTAGGGATTATATTTATATATGCTTATCTTTTAATATATAAAAGGGCTCCAGTAGATACGGGGACAAAGAGAATAAAAAATGAGATAAAGAGAAAAAAATTGAGAAATAAATCTCTTGCACTTTTGTGTATATATGCAATAATTACAATTATATATATTAATAACAATATATCTACAGGCATAACTATGGGAGTTGCGTTTCAAATTTTCACATTGACAAAAATTGGACATGTCATTTTATCAAAAATTGATGAGAGCTTGTCTAATATAATAAATTAAAGGGAGTGTTTATATGAAAAGTAAATTATTTAGATGGACAGTTGTAGTTGGATGTGCATTATGTACTTTCTTAGCAACTGTTACATCAGCATCTGCATGTGCATGGGGAACTTATCAGCCAGAAGAACCTAAACTTTTAAGAGAAGAATAAAATATAAGAGATTTCTATCTCTTATATTTTATTATGAGTAGGAGTGAAATATGAAGACAACAAGGGAAAGAGAAATTCGAATACATGAAATTGTTTCTATAGTAAAAGTGTTGACAATATTACAGGCAGCTATTATTTTATTTGTAGGCTTAGAGTTTAATGTAGGTATAGGAGTAGTACGAAGTTCACAATATAATATATTGTTATTAATGCTTATTACGATGGGAGTATTAGTGGTAGCATATAAATTTTTTATAAATAGAAATAAAGGAAAGTTATTTCATATAATTGAAACACTATTTCTTGTGATTTTTTTTACTACGTTAATAAATATAACTGGGGGATACTTGAGTTTATATAAGCCGGTTTTTATATTTCTGATTATAGTATCATCTATACAACATGGAAAAAAATTTGGCTTAAATGTTGCTAGTATTTGCTCAATTATAATATTAGGTATGGATTTAATACAAGCAGGATACAGTGGAATAAATTCATATTTTGAAAGTGATTTAATATTATCAGGCATATTTATATTGACGGCTTGGCTATTAGGCCATTATATAGAGCTTGAAAATGAGTATAGAGACAATATTATGGAGTTGGCAGTAAAAGATGAATTAACAGACCTTTATAATCATAGATATTTTCAGGAATACCTTCATAAGGAAATAAAAAAGGCTGAAGAGGAAAAAAATGTAGTATCATTACTACTACTTGATATAGATTATTTTAAAAATTATAATGACTGCTATGGACATACAGAGGGAGATAAAGTATTAACAGAAATAGGACATATATTAAAAAAAGAAGTTGGAGATAATGGTATGGTGGCTAGATATGGCGGAGAAGAATTTACCGTAGTGTTGCCAGGAAAGACTTTAAATGAAGCTGTTGCCATAGGTGAAAACTTAAGATTTGCTGTGGAGAAAAATCATTTTGATGGAGAGGAAGCTCTTCCATATGAAAAATTAACCATATCAGTAGGTGTATCATCTTATCCAGAAAAATCTATAGGAAAAGATGAGCTTATAAATAGTGCTGATGACGCATTGTATAGAGCTAAGTTTTTTCATAAAAATAGGGTAGAATCATATGTATCTATTTTAGAGGAACTAAAGAAAGAAATTGAAGATAAACATATAGATCTAATAAGTTCTATAAAGACTTTAATTAGTGTTATAAATGCTAAGGATAGATATACTTATGCTCATACGGAGAGAGTAGTAATGTATTGTGATATGTTAGGTAAAAGGCTAGGATTAAGTGAAGATGATGCTAAGAAACTTAAGTATGCAGCATACTTGCACGATATAGGGAAGATAAATGTATCTAAAGCTGTTTTAAATAAAAAGACTAAACTTACAGATGAAGAATGGTCTAGTATGAAAATGCATCCAAATTATGGAGTGGATATTATAAAACCTGTAGAGAGTTTAAAGGACATAATACCTCTTATATTACATCATCATGAGAGATATGACGGAAGAGGATATCCTAGTAGTCTTAAAGGCAAGAATATTCCCTATTTATCAAGGATTTTAACTGTAGTAGATAGTTTTGATGCAATGACCTCCAATAGACCTTATAAAATGGCTAAGACCTTTGATGAGGCCATTGAAGAACTTTTAAAATATAAAGAAAGTCAATTTGATCCACATATTACAGATGAATTTATAGAAATTATAAAAGAGAAATTATAAAGGATATGATAAAGGCAAATTAGATCCCATTCATATCCTTTTTACCTTTGTTAAAAATTAATTTAAAAGAGTATTAATAATATGAAGAGGTGATAATATGCATGAAAAAAATATGAAGGACCATATAAAAATAATAGGTATAGCTTATATGATATATAGTGGATTAGCATTAGTACTAGTGGCATTTGTAGGCTTATTTGCATCGGGATTGAGTCTGTTTACTGGAGAGATGGGAGTAATACTTCCCGTAGCAGCCATGAGCAATATTATAATAGTCATCTTATTAATAGTATCTTTACCAGGTATATTAGGTGGTTATTATTTAATGAAAGGAAAAAGCTGGGCTAGAATATTAATAATAGTATTGTCCATATTTAACTTAGCTAATTTCCCTTTAGGAACCATACTAGGAGCTTATAGTATCTATATACTTTTAATAAAACATGAGTGGAAATTTTACTTTAAATAGATATTTATGAAGTTTTTTTGCTTAAAAGAATAAGTCATTGTTAAAGGCTGTGCAATTACACAGCCTTTAACAATGACTTTTTTTATATTCAGTTAAGTCTATTGGAGGGTTTATAAGACGTCTTTTGCAATGGGGACAAGTATACATATCTTGTATACTTATTTTAAATAATGGGAACTCTTTGCCACATCTTGGACATTTCCAATATAGTTTAGACAAAACAAAGAAGGTAACGAAAAACAATACAGCTATATTAAAAAATATTATATTAAACAAAGTGAGGAATAAAAATACTATACTAATGTATAGGCACGTGACGGTGTGCTTCCTTATTTTGAATGTAGTTTTAATTTCTTTTCTTATATTCATTAACCTCACCTCTTCATATTAAAATTATTTTAACTCCTAATCAAGTAGGTTATAATTAGAGTGTATAGAAAAAACGCATAATTCAGAAAATTAGGAGGATTCAAGTGGACAGAAAGAAAATAAAGAAATTTAGTTCAACCATATATGAAATAATATGTAAATCCTCATTAAAGGATGAACATATATACAACTTATTTTACTGGATTGTAATAATAAAATTTTTATATTTTAACCCTAAATATATTCATAATATACTCTCTAATGAAGAAGCCTCACTCCTTTATAATGTTGTAAAAAAACATGATGAAAAATCATTAATAAAAATTACTCATATTCTTCATGAAAAATATGATGAGTATTTTGTAAACCCCCTAGAAGATTATTATATCCATAATATACCTATAAAAAACTTGATGAACATAAATTATATTCATTTAAATGATTGGAATAATCCGGAAATCTTAGGTTGGATATACCAATATTTCATAAAATTATTTAACAATAATATATATTCAAAAACTCAAATATTTACCCCTAGTTGGTTAGTAAAATATATGACAGACAATACTTTAGGAAGAATATTGAAAAAACAAGATATACATATGGAATTAAAATATTATATTCCTTCAGAAGAAGAATCTAATTATGAGGGTAAAATTGAAAATTTGAAAATATTAGATCCAGCCTGTGGAACGGGACACATATTATCCTATGTATTTGAACTACTATATGAATTTTATAGTAAATTAGACTATGATAAAGAAAAAAGCATGAGATTAATATGTGAAAATCTATATGGTTTAGACATTGATTCAAAAGTAACTAATATGGCAAAATTAATTTTAATGTTTAAAGCATTAAATTTAGATGAAAAATTTCTAACTTATAAACTAATTTTCAATATAGAAAACTTTATTTGTGAGAATATTCAGAAAAATATCTCTAATAATATTATATATGATTTTTATAATAAAATACAATATGGTTCTCTAGTTAAAAGCAAAAAAATAACAAATATAAATATAAAAGATAATGAGAAGATAAATAGATTATTTAACATGGTCAATGGAAAATATGACATAGTTATAACTAATCCTCCGTATTTGTCTACAAGGGCTATGCCAGAAGAAATGAAGACTTATTTAAAAAAAAATTATTATGGATATCATAGGGATTTATTTGCAGCATTCATAGTAAGATGTATGGAATATGGAAAGGAGGATGCATATATAGGCCTTATGACTCCCTTTGTGTGGATGTTTATAAATAGTTATGAAGATTTAAGGGAAAATGTTATTAAGAACAAGACAATTTTATCCTTAGTCCAGTTAGAATATTCTAGTTTTCAAGATGCTACTGTACCCCTTTGTTCTTTTATTTTAAAAAATAAAAGAGAAAGTATAAATAGTACCTTTGTAAGATTATCTAATTCCAAAGGAGAAGTAAATCAAGATTTAAATTTGCTAAAGGCTATAAATAATAATGTGGACTATAAATATATAATGAGTCAAAATAAATTTTTAAAGATTCCTAAAAAAAATATAGCCTATTGGGTAGAAGATAATATGGTACAAGTCTTTGAAAAGGGAGAAGAACTAGGCAATATGGCAGCTTGTAGAGTAGGCCTTCAAACCAGTGATAATAATAGGTTTGTGAGATTTTGGTATGAAGTAGACATTAACCATGTGGCATTTAATATAAGAAATAAAAGTGAAGCTATAGAGTCTCAAAAAAAGTGGTTCCCTTATAATAAGGGTGGCAATTTTAGAAAATGGTATGGAAATTTGATTCACGTGGTAAATTGGTACAATGACGGAGAAAATATAAGATCATACAATAATTATTTAAATAAAAATAGAAAATCTAATATAGGCATAGCTAATACCCAGTATTATTTTAAAAAGGGTATAACCTGGTCCTTTGTAAGTTCCTCATACTTTGGTGCACGAATTAATCCGCCTGGATTCATATTTGATACGGCTGGTTCCTGTATTTTTTTAGATGAAAGTTTAATAAATTATATGACTGGTTTTTTATGTTCTAAAGTGTGTGATAAAATTATGAAAATAATAAACCCCACTTTAAATTTCCAGCCTAAAGATATAGGTAAGATTCCCATAGTGATTAAAGAGAAGGAAAAGGTAGAGAGATTGGCTCAAAGGGCCATAGATATATGTAGAAAAGATTGGGAAGAAAGAGAAATCTTTTGGGGTTTTAAATACCATCCCCTTTTAAAATATAGGGAAGAAAAGTTGGAAAATGCTTGTGACTACTACTTAGGCCAAAAGGATAAAGAGGTGGAAAAATTAGCTAAGATAGAAGAAAATATAAATAAAATATTTATAAAAAACTATGGATTAAATTTAGATTATAGGGTTAAGAAAGAGGATGTAATATTATCACAAGTGGATAAGGAAGGCTTAATAAAATCATTAATATCCTATTTTGTAGGATGCATTATGGGTAGATATGATATAAACAAAGAAGGAGTAATCTTTGCAGGAGGACAATTTTATGAAAATATATACCAATTTAAACCTAGTGAATTTGAAATAATAGAAACTAGTAGATTATGCGAAGAGTTAATAAATATTATAAAGTTTGTATTTAAAGAAAAATACTTTCATGAGAATATAGAGTTTATTGGAAATTTATTAGGAAAAGACAAGGATCCAATGAAAAATATAAGAAAATATATAATGAATGGATTTTACAAGGACCATATAAAAAAATATAAAAAAAGACCCATATATTTCAAATTATCTTCTGGAAAGAGAAATTCATTTGAAGGGTACTTGTACATCCATAGATATAAAAACGTCACCTTCCATAAGTTAGTAAAAGAAATAAAAAGCATATTAAAATACAAAGATGAAGAAGAAAAAATTGAACTCATAAATTACATAAAGAAAATAGAAGATATAAGGGATTTGAAAATTAATTTAGATGATGGAATAAAAAATAATTATGAGTTTATGGGTAAAATATTAAAAAAAATATAATAAAACATATATTTTTCGCCTAGGACTAGCACAAAGCACATATAATTTTATGAAAGATTTTTTCTATGCAGGGGGAAAATATATGTTTTATTTTTTAAAAAAATATAAATTAATATTTATAATTGTTATTGCAATTATTTTGGGTAATATGTTTTCTAAGGATATAGTGACCATATTTGTTGAAAAGGAATTAAATTTTCAGCTGTCCCATCTACTAAAGGATAGAAATAGGGCTATTTTGAATGAGGATAAGGCTAGTCTTAAATCATATTATGACCTAAATACTACCTATGGAAAATGGGCATATTACCATGAAATTAAGAAGATGAAATATCTTCATAATTGGTCTGAAAAACAAGGTGTTACATTTACTGAAATAAATTCAGATGTGGATGTGAAATGGATAAAAGGAAAATATAACGGCTTTATGGCAAACTTAGCAGTGTCTACTGAATATATATACAAATATAATATAGGTAGTGAAAAAGCTAACTCTTTTAGAATTGGAACTTATCATTCCATTTACATAAAGGAAACGGATGAGGGATTTGTAATTGCAAAAGAATGGTATAAGGATCCCTTTGCCGATTCATTAAATATGGAAGAAGTAAAGAGTGATGAAATAAGGAAATATATAGAAAGCCAGAAGGAAAGAGACCTAGAAAAAATATCCGATAGAAGGAAAAAGGCAATAGAATATGCAGATAAATATTGTGGTGCAGCTGGAGTAGAGAATAGGAGCTATAATAAAAAATATAGAAATTTCAATCCTTTAGGTGGAGATTGTGCTAACTTTGCCTCTCAGATTCTTCATGAAGGTGGAAAATTCAAAAAAACTAGTAGCTGGAATTATAGTAAGGGAAATGGTAGTAGGAGTTGGTTAAATGCCCAAGGATTTAAAGAATATATGCTTTATTCAGGAAGGGCTTCTTTAGTAGCTTACGGTGACTATAATAAAGTCTATAAGGCTGCTTATAAATTACTTCCTGGCGATTTTGTAGCCTATGAAAAAAAAGGGAAAATAACTCATATATCAGTAATTTCAGGGGCTGATTCTAAGGGGTATTCACTAGTTAATTGTCATAATACAGACAGGTATAGGGTACCTTGGGATTTAGGATGGAGTAATAAAGGGATTAAATTCTATTTAGTCCATGTACATTTTTAAAATTATGCTTAGGTCCTATTATCGCAGGACATTATAAGAAGAAAAAAGCATCTGATTTTTCAGATGCTTTTTAGTGTTCATTTAATTCTCTTATGGGGACTATTATCTCTTCATCGAAGGTAGTAATCAAAGCTGTATTAGTTTTAGGATCTATATTTTCTATCCATATGGATTCTCCACTATATAATACGGTAACATTTCCAGTGCCCTCTAAAATTTGTTTTGCACGTTTATAGTTCATATAAATACCTCCTTTCTTAATATATAATTCCCAAATAAGAAAAAATAATTATGAAAAATCTTTATAAAGTAATTAATGGATGATTTGACTAAAATATATAAGTGTATATATAATAAAGAAAATTGTTTTCAATAAATTTTTGTAAAAAACTGAAACGTTTGCTATAATTATAACAATATACTGAAAAATGGAGTTGAGTAAGTTGGGGTAACGATAAAAGACATAGCAAGAGAGTTAGGTATATCATATTCTTCAGTTTCTAGAGCTTTGAGTAACAAAGAGGGTGTTAGTAAAGAAACTAGAAAGAAAGTATTAAAAGAAGCTAAGAGAATTGGATATCGGCCTAATCAACTTGCTAGAGAACTAGTGACGAAACAATCAAACACAATTGGAGTAATTATACCGGATATATTAAATCCCTTTTTTGCTGAGATAGCAAAGGGGATTTTAGAAGAAGCTAGTATTAAGGGCTACACAGCATTATTATGTGTAACCAATTGGGATGTGCAATTAGAGAAGAAATATATAAAAAATTTAGAGGAAAAAAGGGTAGAGGGAATAATAATAAAGCCCTGTGAGGATGAACAAAAATTAGAAGACAGCATAAATACTCCTTATGTAATATTAGAGGGAAATAATGTGAATAGTGCACATAGCTGTGTAGAGGTAGATAATGAAAAGGGCGGATATATAGGTACAAAGCACCTTATAGAGTGTGGCTATAGAAAAATTGCATATGTAGGTGGAAAGAAATATGCCTATTCTAATGAAAAAAGACTAAAGGGGTATAAAAGAGCCTTAGCAGAAAATAACATTGACCTAGATGAAAATCTCATATTATCAGGGGAATTTGATTCTAAGAGTGGTTATGAATTAGCTAAAACGGCATTGGCTGATAATCCCCATATTGATGGCATATTTTGTGGTAATGACGTAATGGCCTTAGGTGTGTTACACTATGCAAATCAAGCTGGAATAAATATACCAGAAGAATTGGGTGTAGTTGGATTTGATGATATATCCTATGCATCACTTCCACAAATAGAATTAACTACTGTATATCAACCTAAGTATAATTTAGGTAAACTAGCTGTAAATACCCTTTTAGATGACATAAAAGAGGGAAAAGAAAAAACTTTAAAACGCATAATATTACAACCGGATTTAATTAAGAGAAAGACTACTAGAAAAATTTAATTTATGAATGGAAAAAGCTTCTATCAAATTGATAGAAGCTTTTTTACTTCCTAGGGAATTACAATTTTTTCAAATAATGTATACAATATTATGTTAAAAATAAAACGAAAACGTTGTCTAAGTCTAAAAAACGAAAAATTTCGACAAAATAGAAATTTATAGCAAAAATGAAAAAATAAATTTAATCATAAAAAAAGGAGAACTGTTGTAAATACTTGTATGGTAGAAAAATTCCCATAGTATAGGAGGTTACAAAAATCAATTAAATATTCTGAAGATTGTAAATAAAGCATTGACTTCTGATTCGAATTGATATAACATAAAAAATAACTACAACAAACGTTTGCGGAAAACGTTTTTTAAAAGATGTAAAGTTGCATAATTATGGAACTTTACAAAAATTACTACTGAAAAAAAGTGAAAAATGAATCTTTTGCGATATGAAGTTGCAATTGTCTATTGCAGTTTTATATAAACCATTTTTATTTAAGGGGGAATTTTCTTATGAAGACTAAAAGACTTTTAGCTCTTGGTCTAGTACTAGTATTAGTTTTATCCATGTTCGTAGGATGTGGACAATCAACAGATACTTCAAGTGAAGAAGGAAAAAAGGAAGATGACAAAATTGTAATAGGTGTAGCTGCATCTAGTTTCTCTGATAAGTGGCAAACTTATCTTTATGATGCAATAAAGGCTGAAGCTGAAAAGGCTGAAAATGTAGAAGTAGTATTTACTGATGGTAAAGATGATTCTGCTACTCAATTAGCTAATGTTGAGAACTTAGTAGCTCAAGGAGTTGACGCTATTATATTAGTAATCGTTGATACAGATGCTCCACAACCATACGTTAACCTTTGTAAAGATGCTGGAATTCCATTAGTAGGAGTTAACCGTATATTTGAAGGCTCAGATGTATATGTAGGATCTGAATCTATTGATGCAGGTATAGTACAAATGGAAAAGGTTGTTGAATTAATTGGTGAAAAAGGAAACATTGGTATATTAAGAGGTATGGCAGGACAAGAGGCTGAAATTAAGAGAACTGAAGGAAATAATCAAATTGCAGATAAGTATGAAAATGTAAACGTTATTAGAACTGATATTGGAATGTGGGATAGAGCAAAGGGAATGGAAATTACTGAAAACTGGTTACAATCAGGTGATGAATTTGCTGCTATCGTATCTAATAATGATGAGATGGCAATAGGTGCCATAAGAGCGTTAGAAGCTGAAGGTAAACTTGATGATGTTGTTGTAGCAGGTGTTGATGCTACTATGGATGCCCTTGAATATGTTAAAGACGGAAAATTAGATGTAACTGTATTCCAAAGTCCATTTGGTCAAGGTGGAGAATCATTAAAGGCAGCTGTTAAGCTTGTTAAAGGTGAAAAAGTAGAAAAGAACGTTTGGGTTCCTTTTGAATTAGTAACTAAAGAAAATGTAGAAGAGTACATAGCTAAGTGGCAATAGACATGAACTAATAGTAGTAAAAATAAATAGGGAAGAAGAGTTGTAAAGACTTTTCTTCCTTAATTAAAAGAAGGTGAAGTCTGTGACGGATAATTGTATCTTAGAGATGAGAAATATTGTAAAAGAGTTTCCAGGGGTAAAAGCCCTAGATGGAGTAAACCTAAAGGTAAGAAAAGGGACAGTTCATGCACTAATGGGAGAAAATGGTGCAGGTAAATCTACCCTTATGAAAATATTAATGGGCATATACGAACCAAATGGTGGAGAAGTAATATTTAAAGGGAAACAGTTAGTTTGCAAAGGAACAAAAGCTGCTATTGAAAGTGGTATATCAATGATTCATCAGGAGTTAAGCCCAATACCTGATATGACAGTGGCAGAAAATATATACCTAGGAAGAGAACCTGTAAAGGGATTCATTGTTGATGAGAAAGAATTGTATAGAAAAACAGAAGAATTATTTAAAGAATTAGACATTAAAATTGATGTAACTAGTAAGATGCGAGATTTATCTACTGCATATACTCAAATGGTAGAGATTGCAAAGGCTATTTCATATAATGCGGATTTGATTATTATGGATGAACCTACTTCTGCAATAACAGAGAAGGAAGTAGACCATCTGTTTACTATAATAAATAAATTGAGGGATAAAGGCGTTGCCATTATTTATATAACTCATAAAATGGAAGAAGTTTTTCAAATAACAGATGAAGTAACTGTACTTAGGGACGGTCAATATGTGGGAACTGAACTTGCTGAAAATATAGATAATAATAAACTAATTGAAATGATGGTTGGAAGAGAATTGAAGGAAATGTTTCCAAAGACCATTGTAGATATTAAGGAAGAAATATTAGCAATTAAGGATTTCACATTAGAAGGAAAATTTCAAAATGTAAGCTTCAATGTAAGAAAGGGAGAAATCCTAGGTCTAGCAGGTCTTATGGGAGCAGGTCGCTCTGAAGTGGTAGAGAGTTTATTTGGAATTAATCTTCCGGATTCAGGTGAAGTTTATATTAATGGAAAGAAAGTAAATATAAAGTCACCGGCAGATGCAATTAAAAATGGTATAGGCCTACTTACAGAAGATAGAAAACTAACAGGATGTTTCTTGCCCCTAGCTTTAACTGATAATATGATAATGCCTATTGTTGATGATTACACTAATGGCTTATTAATATCAGATAAAAAGGTTAATGATGACTGTCAAGAACAAAGGATAAGCTTAAATGTAAAAACACCTAATTTAGAACAGATAATAGGAAACTTAAGTGGTGGAAATCAGCAAAAGGTATTATTGGCAAGATGGATGTTAACAAGCCCAGATATACTTATAGTAGATGAACCTACAAGGGGGATAGACGTAGGAGCAAAATCTGAAATTCATAAATTAATGTGCAAATTAGCAGGAATGGGTAAGGCAATAATCATGATTTCATCAGAAATGCCAGAAGTTTTAGGTATGAGCGATAGGGTTGTAGTAATGCATGAAGGTAAAAAGACAGGAGAGCTTATGAGAGAAGAGGCTACTCAAGAGAAGGTCATGGAGTTAGCTACAGGTATTGTATCTGCAAAATAAATTTAGACCTGGCGAAAGGAGAATCAAATATGTCAGAAAGTGCTGTTATTAAACAAAAAGATAATAAATTTGATTTTAGGAAATTTGCAAATAAATATGGTATTATGGTTATTTTATTACTTATGGTTATAGGAATGTCTTTATTGACACCAGCCTTTTACAACCCTAGAAACTTAATAAATATAGTTAGACAAGTTTCCGTTATCGGAACTATAGCATTTGGTGTTACGTTAATAATCATAACGGGAGGTATAGACCTTTCATCTGGTTCTACATTAGCATTAGTAGGGGTTATTGTTGCTAACTATGCTTCACCAGAAGGAAGTATATTTCTTGCTATAGTTATGGGTATTATAGTTGGGGGTATATGTGGTTTTATAAATGGAGGAACTTTAGCTACTACAGGTATACCACCTTTCATAGCAACACTAGGTATGTTTACAGCAGCTAGAGGTGCAGCGCTACTTTATAGTGGAGGAAGGCCTATAAGTAATTTATCAGATTCATTCCTAGTAATAGGTGGAGGTAGTGTAGGATTTATACCTATTCCTGTTATATTATTCTTAACTATGGGATTTTTAACACATGTGTTACTTAAAAAGACTAAGTTAGGTAAATACATATATGCCATAGGTGGAAATGAGCAAGCGGCCATGGTTTGTGGTATTAATGTTAAAAAAGTAAAGATACTTATATACACATATGCAGGTATGATGTCAGCTGTAGCTGGTATAATACTTACTTCAAGGGTGAGTTCAGGGAATCCAACAGCAGGTATTGGATACGAGCTAGATGCTATTGCATCAACAGTTATTGGTGGAACTAGTTTAACTGGTGGTATTGGTACTATTGGAGGAACTATAGTAGGTGCCCTAATAATCGGAGTACTTAACAATGGACTTAGTCTACTTGGCGTATCTCCTTATTGGCAACAGGTAATAAAGGGTGGAATTATAGTTGGCGCCGTTGTACTAGACGTTTATAAGCATAAAAAGAAATAAATTGTATATTAGAGGAAAAAAAAATAAAAGGTTGCTAAATGATAGGATTATCATCTAGCAACCTCTACTCTATACATAAAAGAACAGTTAATAAATGGGAAAATATAAAGGGGTTAACTAACCCCCTTTATATTGACTGATTATTAAGCAGCTATACCTATTTTAGAGAATACTACGTAAAGTAATAACATTAAAGTTGTTATTATCACAGAAACAGTTTTAGCATGTTTCCAAGGAACTATATCTACTTGCTTTGTATAAGTTTGTACAAAGTCCGTGTCTCGAGGAGCAATCTTTCCAACAAAAAGCATTATTAATACATTTAGAGGGAATAACACTCCTAATACATATAAGAAATGTACATCAGCTGCTACAAACTTAGATGCTCCATATAAAAGAATATGGGATAAAAGTGCAATCTTAGGCGCAATTGCAGGTACTCGCTTAGTATAGAACCCAACTATTATGGATGCTAATATGGGAACATTGTAAAAACCAAAGCATTCTTGTAAATATCCATATAATCCGCTAGGTGCATATATTATAAATGGAGCAATAATCATAGAAAGAATTGCTAAGCATATACCAAAACGTTTTCCTACTACAACTAAATCTTTATCAGATATTTCTAGTGTGGCTGCTACCTCACTGGCATTTGCAACTTTTGCCTTAATTCTAGGTTTATAAATATCTAATGTAAATAAAGTTACAGAGCTGTTAAGTGCGCTATTGAATGAACTTAATATGGCTCCAAATAATACTGCTGCAAAGAATCCTAATAAAGGTTTTGGCAATACATTTCTAACTATAACTGGATATGCCATGTCACCATTTGTTAGAGTGTCGCCATATAAATGGAATGCGATAATCCCTGGTAGTACTAAGAAAAATGGTCCTAGGAGTTTTAATAAACCAGCTCCTAATACACCCTTTTGACCTTCAGCTAAATTTTTAGCTCCAAATGTTCTTTGAACGATGGATTGGTTTGTACACCAGTAAAATAAATTGTTAAAGAATAATCCTGTAAATAATACGGGCCATGGGAGTAAAGGTGCTTTAGCACTTGCAGGTGCAATAGCATTTAATTTCTCTGGATGTTGTGTGATCAAAGTATTTAAACCTTCAGAGAAACTTCCATCTCCTAAAACTATTAAACCAAAAATAGGTATTAGTAATCCACCTATTAATAAACCTACACCATTTAATGTATCAGAAACGGCTACGGCCTTTAAACCACCAAATATAGCATATATAGATCCGGCAATACCAATAGCAAAAACAGTAATCCATAAAGCTTGGAACTCACTAATTCCAAAAACCGTTGGAATATCAAATATTCCATTTAATACAAGAGCTCCAGAATATAGAACTGTTGGAAGATAAGTCAATACATAACCAATTAAGAATAATATGGATATGATCTGTCTTGTGTTAGAATCATAACGTTCTTCCAGAAAATCAGGTATAGTAGTTATACCGCTTTTTAAATACTTAGGCAAGAATATTAAAGCCATACATACAAGTGCAAATGCGGCAGTAGCTTCCCAAGCCATTACACCCATATTTGTAATATAACTTTGACCATTTAGACCTACCATTTGCTCTGTAGATAAATTTGTAAGCATCAAAGAGCCAGCTATGACTATACCAGTTAAACTTCTTCCTCCTAGGAAGTAACCATCTTGTGTATCCAGGTCATCGCTACGAGTCATCCACCAAGATATGACTGCAACTAGTCCGGTGAAAAATATAAAAGACACTATTGCTAATAAATTCATTTTAACTCCTCCTATGGTATTGAGCATGTGATCTTACATAGGGTATGTAATGTAAAATCAATACTAAGATATTTGTATATGTATAACTTTGAATAGAGTATTTCAAAGAATTAAGAGGGTAGATTCAAAACTCCATAATAATATGATGTTTTAATTGAATTATCTCTTAGCAAACGTTTGCTACAAAAAAATAAAAAATAAAAACTGCAAAAACTTATAGTTAAAGTTAAATACAGGTTAAAAAGTGGCCTTTAAAGGGTAATATGCAATGAAAATGCTTATATCATAAAGAAGTATAACATTATATTACAGATAAATCAAATAGAATATTTAGAAAATTGTCAAATGTTATAAAATAGTACTCTTTTTTTTGTGATTTTCTTATAACATAATAAAGAAAAAATAATTATGTTGAAGCTGGAAAAATATTCATAGATAACGTTTGCTATACATAGTGGTTTTGGAAAATTTCAAAAAATTTAATATATTACTTTCACTTATAAAGTATTTAAAGCATAGATAAATACTAATGAAGGTGAAAACCAGTAATAAAGTAAAATTATAAAAATAAAATAAGATGTGAAAAAAGGGAAATGAAATATTGACTTAATATAAAAAGTGATATACTATAAAAAAAAGAATACAAACGTTTGCGAAAAAAATGGTGAAAAGGGCAACATATTTAAGTTACTATCTACATAAAGGGTATGGAGATAAATATGAAAAATCATCAGAATAATCTGTGATTTACAAAAGGGTGAAGTAAAAGTACATAAATGTAAGGAGGAAGAAGGAAGATGAAAAAGGTTAAAGTAGGAATAGTAGGATTAGGAAGACTAGGAATAGAGCACGCTAGAAATTTAGCATTTAAAATTCCAAATGCAGAATTAATTGCTGTTTGTAGTGTGGTACAAGATGAAGTAGATAAGGTACAAAAGGAATGGGGAATCCCATATGGATATACGAATTATGATGAAATGATTAAAAATGAAGAATTAGAGGCAGTTGCCGTATTATCTCCATCTCCATTCCATGTAAAGCAAATAGTATCAGCGTTAGATGCGGGATTACATGTATTTGTAGATAAGCCTCTAGGAGTTACTGTTGAAGAATGTAAGGAAGCTGAAAAGGCTGTAGAAAGAAATGAAGATAAAGTATTCATGGTAGGATTCATGAGACGATATGACCCTTCTTATGCTTATGCTAAGAAATTAATTGACGAAGGTAGAATAGGAAAACCTTTCCTTATCAAGTGCACTAGCTGTGACCCAGAACATACTATAGATGGAGCTATAAGATTTGCTGCTACTAGTGGTGGATTATTCATAGATATGGCTGTTCATGATATAGATTTGGCAAGATGGTATTTAGGTTCAGAAGTTGATCAAATTTATGCTATTGGTGGAAGTTATGTTCATGAAGAGTTTGCCAAGTATGGGGACGGAGATAATGTATGTTCACTAATGAAATTTAAAGATAACTCTATGGCCCTATTCTATGCAGGAAGAGATGCAGCCCATGGATACCAAGTTGAAACTGAAATAGTTGGTACTAAGGGATCTTTAAGAATTGCAGCAGAACCTGCTAAGAACATGTGTAAGATATTTGATAATAATGGAGTGGTAAGTGAATGTTCTCAAAGTTTCCAAGAGAGATTCTCAGAAGCTTATGTTATTGAAATGCAAGAATTTATTAATTGCATAGTAGAAGGAAGAAAGCCAGACATTACTGTATACGATGGTACTAAGAATACAGAAGTTGCCTTTGCTGCCACAAAGGCATTTCAAGAAAATACAGTTGTACACTTATAGGAAATTATATAGGTTGCCAAATTGCCAAAGAAAAACATTTGGCAGCCTATAATTTTATACCAGAAGAATGTGAATTTCCAGTTTGTAACAGGGATAATTAAAAAGTTTTAATCAAGGATGTATACACCAGATAATTGTGTCATAGGAATGAGATGGAAGGGACAAAAAATTTTATAGATTTTATCTAAATAATAGTTTTGGATTATTAAGATCATTAGACGATTAGAGCAAAACACTATGGTGAGAATATTACCAGATCTAGTGCAACTTCTAAGAAGAACATTTGTGGTTTGAAAAAGAGGATGCATAGATTTGGAGAAATAGATAAAAATCAAATATAAGGGGGAGGCAATATGGCAAAAACAGTGAGATTAACAGTAGCTCAGGCTCTTGTGAAGTTTTTAAACAATCAATATGTAGAGTTTGACGGCAAAGAATATAAATTTGTAAATGGTATATTTACAATCTTTGGACATGGAAATGTGGTAGGACTTGGGCAGGCATTGGAAGAAAACCCAGGCCATTTAGTAGTACATCAGGGGCGTAATGAACAAGGAATGGCCCATGCGGCTATGGCTTATGGTAAGCAAAAGCATAGAAAACAAATTTATGCTGCCACATCTTCTGTAGGACCAGGAGCAGCTAACATGGTAACTACAGCTGCAACGGCAACTGCTAATAATATTCCTGTGTTGTTATTACCAGGAGATACATTTGCTACTCGTCAACCAGACCCAGTATTACAGCAAGTGGAGCAAACTCATGATTTGACAATTAGTACAAATGATGCCTTTAGAGCAGTAAGTAAATATTGGGATAGAGTAAGTAGACCAGAACAATTAATGACAGCTATGATAAATGCCATGAGAGTTTTAACTGATCAAGGTGATACGGGAGCTGTAACTATATGTTTACCTCAAGATGTACAAGGAGAAGCTTACGATTATCCAGAGTATTTCTTTAAAAAGAGAGTTCATAGAATTGAAAGAAGACCTGCAGCTATGGAAGCTATAGCGGATGCAGTAGATCTAATTAAAATTAAGAAAAAGCCTGTAGTTGTATGCGGTGGAGGAGTAAGATATTCAGAGGCAGCTGAAAGCTTAAAACTATTCTGTGAAAAATTTAATATACCATTTGGTGAAACTCAAGCAGGAAAGAGTGCTATAGAGTGGGATCATGAGCTGAATTTAGGTGGAATTGGTGTTACAGGAACACTAGCTGCTAATCTTATTGCTAAAGAAGCAGATTTGGTAATTGGAGTAGGTACAAGATTTACTGACTTTACTACAGCATCAAAATCATTATTTAAGAATGAAGATGTGGACTTCTTAACTATAAACGTATCTGACTTCCATGCACAGAAACTGGATGCAACTAAAGTAGTATGCGATGCAAAGTTAGGTCTTGATGCAATTGGGTCAGAGTTAGAGAAAATTGATTATAAGTCTAGCTATACAAATGAAATTAAAGAAGCTAAGAATAAGTGGAATGAAGAAGTAGAAAGATTATTTAATTGTGAATATAAAGAAGGATTTGAGCCTGAAAATCCAGGTCACTTAGATCATGTATTAGAAGAATTTTATAAACAAACTGGTTCTTGTTTGACCCAGACAAAAGTTATCGGTGAACTCGATAAATTATTAGACAAGGATGCCATAGTAGTAGGGGCTGCTGGTAGTTTACCAGGGGACTTACAAAGATTATGGAGACCTAAATCACCTAATACTTATCATATGGAATATGGATATTCTTGTATGGGATATGAGGTTCCAGCAGCATTAGGAGCAAAAATAGCTGAACCAGAAAGGGAGGTATATGCTTTCTTAGGTGATGGTAGTTATATGATGCTACACTCAGAGCTTCCAACTAGTATCCAAGAAAAGAAGAAAATAAATATAATTCTATTTGATAATATGACTTTTGGTTGTATCAACAACCTACAAATGTATCAGGGCATGGGAAGTTTTGGAACTGAATTTAGATTTAGAAATGAAGATACAGGAAAATTAGATGGAGGTTTAGTTCCAGTGGACTTTGCCATGAACGCAGCTTCTTACGGAGCTAAAACTTACAAGGTTAACACTTTAGAGGAACTTAGATTTGCCATAGAAGATAGTAAAAAGCAAAGTGTGAGTACTCTGATAGATATAAAAGTGCTACCTAAGACTATGACTCATGGTTATGAGAGCTGGTGGAGAGTAGGTACAGCACAAGTTGCTAAGAAGCCTGAAATAGAAAAGGCAGCAGAGAGCATTAAGGAAGAAGCAGCAAAGGCAAGACAATACTAATAAATAGAAGAAAGTAGGGATTAAATATGTTAGATAGAGATAAAGTGAGATTAGGAATAGCGCCAATAGCTTGGACAAATGATGATCTACCAGAATTAGGTGCAGGAAATACTTTTGAGCAATGTGTTAGTGAAATGGCTTTAGCTGGGTTCACTGGAAGTGAAGTTGGAAACAAATATCCAAAAGATACTACTGTATTAAAGGAAGCTTTAGACATGAGAGGTGTTCAAATTTGTAATGCATGGTTTAGTTGTTTCTTTGCAATAGACAAAGAGGAAGAAACTATTGCAGAATTTATTAAGCATAGAGATTTTTTATATGAAATGGGAGCAAAAGTTATTGGATGTTCAGAGCAAAGTCATTCTATTCAAGGATTAGATAAGCCTATATTTGATGCAAAACCAGTATTTACAGAGGAAGAGTGGGAAAAACTTGCTGCTGGTATGAATAAATTAGCTGTCCTTGCTGCAGAAAAGGGTATGAAAGTATCTCTACATCACCATATGGGAACTGGAGTACAAACTCCTGCAGAAGTGGATAAATTTATGGAAATGACAAATGATGATGTATATTTACTATTTGACACAGGTCATATGTATTTCTCAGAAGGCAGCCAAGAAGCGGTAGACGCTATTATTGAGAAATATGCAGATAGAATAGTTCATGTTCATTTAAAGGACGTACGTGAAGATGTACTTGCAAAATTAAAAGAAGAAAAATGGTCTTTCTTAGAAGGTGTTAAAGCTGGAGTGTTCACTGTTCCTGGGGACGGTGCAGTTAAGTTTGACAGAACTTTTGAAGTTTTAAAGGATACTAATTATGAAGGATGGATGGTTGTTGAAGCAGAACAAGATCCAGCTGTAGCTAATCCATTTGAATATGCGAAAAAGGCAAGAGGCTTCATAAGAGAAAAGACTGGATTATAAAAATAAGATGGCTCGAAAGAGCCATCTTAAAAAATATAAAAATTTTAAATTAGTATAGTACTGTAACATTATTTTCTTTGAAGAAGTTTTTGTACTCAGGAGGCACATCGCTATTAGTAACATAATAGTCGATTTCAGCAAGATCGCAATATTTCATAAAGGATGAACAACCAAGCTTTGTGTCATTGGCCATTAAAACTACTTTATTACTAATATCTACTACAGTACGTTTGATTTCCGACTCTAGGTAGTTAGTATTAGTAACGCCCTTATCTATGGAAAATCCCGTAGATGCCATAAATGATTTGTCTATGTTTATCTTTTTTAGAAATGTAATACTATCCACACCTACAAAGGAATTAGTATCCCTTTGTAATATTCCTCCTGTGGAGATTAAATTCAAGTTTTCATATAAGCATGATTCGCCAATTATATTTAAACTATGAGTTATTATGGTTATTCCTTTTTTATGAATTAAGTTAGGTAATAGGTGAATAGTAGTAGAACCGGAATCAATGAATATGGTGTCATTATCTTCTATCAGTGAACTGGCTAAAAGGCCAATTTGTGCTTTTTCATCAGCGAATTGTTCTTGTCTCTTTGGGTAGGGAGTAGCTTTTTCTGGTTGACTTAAGATAATCCCTCCATAAACTTTCTTTATAAAACCTTTATCTTCTAATTCATTAATATCACGTCTGATAGTGTTTTTAGACACATTAAAAACGGTACACAATGTATCTAAAGATGCAGACTGATGGTCAATGAGATAGTCTTGTATTTTTTTTATACGTTCTAGTTTCAATAGAATACCTCCATCATCTTTTAGTCAAAGCAATTTATAAAATAAAAGCTAGGAAAACTTTAGTTTAGATATTTTTTTAAGTTTCTATGTATATTATAAAAAAAAATATTGAAGAATGCAATAGTAAATGGTACAATATAATCAAAAGATACTCAAAACATACTCAATAAAAATATGAATCATAAATAAATATAACAAAAACATTACCAAAACAATACAAAACGGAGGTGGAGAATCATGCTACATAAAACAGGTGGACTAAAATATGGATACAATGAAATTTGTAATATGGATGAACTTTATAGCTCCATGCTTATGGATGTGGGAGTATACAAGTTAAAAAAGGATCAAAATCAAGTCTGTCTAGACAAGGAAAAGGAATCAGCTTTTTTAATATTAGATGGAAAGATATTAATAAAGTGGCAAGATAGAGAAGAAGTAGTGGAAAGACGTTCGGTCTTTGACGAAGAGCCTTGGTGTTTACATGTCCCTAAGAATGTGGAAGTTACTATAGAAGCAATGGATGATTGTGAAGTTTTAGTAGAGAAAACTACTAATGACAAGGTCTTTGAATCTAAGGTATATGATCGATCTAATTGTAGAAGTGATATATTTGGAGATGGAGTACTTGGAGGAACATCAAGAAGAGTAGTTCGTACTATTTTCGATTACTCTAATGCACCATATTCTAACTTGGTAATAGGTGAGGTAATAAATTATCCAGGTAAGTGGTCAAGTTATATACCACATCATCATCCACAACCAGAAGTTTACTATTATAAGTTCAGTAAACCTCAAGGTTTTGGTTGTTCAATAATTGGTGATGATGTATATAAAATTGAACAAGACAGTGCAGCTATCATAGAAGGCGGTCTTGTACATCCACAAGCTACAGCTCCTGGTTATGCCATGTATTATTGCTGGATGATAAGACATTTAGATAACAACCCGTGGACTGACAGAATAAATGAAGAAAAACATGAGTGGTTACTAGAGAAGGATGCTGTAATCTGGCCAGATAAGGAATAAAAATAACAGTTAAAACTGTTTAAAATATAAAGAATTTTTAAATAAACGAGGGGGATCATTTTATGGAAATGTCAATTAGTGCAAAGGATTTTGTATCAGAATTAATAGATAGAGCAAAAGTTGCTCAAAAGGAAATTGAAAACTATACTCAAGAACAAGTAGATACTTTAGTGAAGGCTATTGCTTGGAACATAGTTAAGGAAGAAAACGCAGTGAAAGTTGCTGAGCTTGCAGTAGAAGAATCTGAACTTGGAAATTACGATGGAAAATATGGAAAGCTTCAAAAGAAGGTTAGAGGAAACCTTAGAGATATGTTAGGAGCTAAGACTGTAGGAGTTATTGAGGAAGATGAAGCTAGAGGAATTATTAAAATAGCAAAGCCTGTAGGAGTAATTGGTGCATTAGTACCTTGTACAAATCCAGAGGCAACTCCAGTAATAAAAGCTATGAATGCTATTAAAGGTAGAAATGCAATAGTATTTGCTCCACATCCAAGAACAAAGAAAACGAATACATTAATAGTAGATATTATGAGAGAGACTTTAAAGAAATTTGGAGCACCTGAGGACTTAATCATAGGAATAGAAGAACCATCTATGGAAGCTAGTAGCGAACTTATGAGCCAAAGTGATTTAGTAGTGGCAACAGGTGGATCTGGAATGGTTAAAGCTGCTTATAGTTCAGGAACTCCTGCATATGGAGTTGGAGCAGGAAATGCTGTAGTAGTAGTAGATGAAACTGCTGACTTAAAAGATGCTGCACACAAAATTATGTTAAGTAAGACTTTTGACTTTGCTACAAGTTGTTCTTCAGATAACTCAATCGTTGTAGTAGAAAGTGTATATGATGAGTTAATGAAGAATTTACAAGGTGAAGGTGGATACTTAACTAATGCTAGCGAAAAGGAAATGGTTCAAAATGCATTATGGGTACATGGACATTTAAATAGAGAAATAATTGCACAACCAGCACATAAGATTGCTGATGTTGCTGGTGTTGAATTACCAGAAGGAAAATCATTTATCATGGTAGAAGAAACTGGAGTAGGAGCAGATCATCCATTCTCTGGAGAAAAAATGTCTGTAGTACTTACTGTATATAAAGTTAAAGACTTTAATGAAGCAGTAGATAAGGTGAATGAAATTACTTCATACCAAGGAACTGGACACTCTTGTGGAATCCACACGAATGACGATGATAGAGCTGTAGAGTATGGAATTAGAACAAAGACAAGTAGAGTAATGGTAAGGCAACCACAATGTTATGGAAACAGTGGTAACTGGGATAATGGAATGCCATTTACATTAACTCTTGGTTGCGGAACTTGGGGTGGAAACATTGCATCTGAGAACGTAACTTACAAGCACTTTATCAACACTACTTGGGTATCTAAGCCTATTAAAGAAGTAGTTCCTAGTGATGAAGAATTATTTGGAGATATAATGGATAAATAAGCTTTTTAAACTGGCGATTAGTAATTTTAAAGGTAAAACAATCCTCACATTTGTTAATATTCCCTTTTAAAATAAAGACTAATCGCCATTTGTATTATATAGAAAAATTAAAACCACACATTGTAGGAAAGGATTGAAGCATAATGAATAATTTAGTATTTCAAACGGATAGACCATTAGATTTTATTGCTATAGGACGTATTGGACTTGATTTAAATCCAAATGAAATAAATAGACCCCTTGAGGAATCTATAACTTTTACTAAATACTTGGGAGGATCTCCAGCTAACATTGCTGTAGCTATGGCAGCTCTAGGAGCTAAGACGGGTTTTATAGGTACTGTTGCTGATGATGCTATGGGAAGATACTTAAAAGGTTATATGGAAGGTAAAGGAATTGATTCATCTAGTATATTTACAGATAAAACAGGCGCAAAGACTGGTCTTGCATTTACAGAAATAAAATCTCCAACAGATTGTAACCTTATTATGTATAGGGAAAATGCAGTAGATTTAATGGTAGACATATGCCATGTAAAAGAAGATTATATTAAAAGCGCTAAGGCTTTATTAATATCAGGAACAGCATTAGCAGCAAGCCCTTCAAGAGAAGCAGTATTTGCAGCACTTGATCTTGCTAGAAAGAACAACACAGTAGTATTCTTTGATATTGACTATAGACCATATACTTGGAAATCAGAAGAAGAAACAGCTATATACTATTCATTAGCTGCAGAAAAATGTGATGTAATCATAGGAACTAGAGAAGAATTTGACATGATGGAAATGATTACGAATAAAGGGAATAAAGATGATTATGTAACAGCTAAAAAATGGTTTGATTATAATGCTAAGATAGTAGTAATCAAGCATGGTAAAGAAGGTTCAATTGCTTATACTAAAGAAGGTGAAGCTATAACAGGAGCTGTATTCCCAGTTGTTCCAGTTAAGACATTTGGTGCTGGAGACTCTTATGCAGGAGCTTTCATATATGGATTAATAAATGGAATGAGCGCAGGAGATTCAATGGAATTAGGAGCAGGATCAGCTGCTATAGTTGTATCTAGCCACAGTTGTTCAGATGCTATGCCTACACTTGATGCAATCAAAGAGTTTATCAAAAGCTACGAAAAGAAAATAAGCTAGGTAGGTGTAAATTATGTTAGTAAATATGGTTGAAATATTAAAAGAAGCTAATAAGAATAACAAAGCAGTACCTGGATTTAACGTTTTTGGATATGAAGATGCTAAAGCTGTAATTGAAGCTGCAGAAGAGTTAGAAGCTCCTGTAATACTTATGTCAAATAAAGATGCAGTGGAATATATGGATGTAAAATGTTATTCAGCTTTATTTGGTGCTATGGCAAAAGAGGCAAAAGTACCTGTTTGTGTCCATTTAGATCATGCTAAAGATATAGAATTAATAAAAAGAGCTATAGAGGCAGGATATACTTCTGTAATGTATGATGGTTCAAAATATGATTTTGAAACTAATGTGAAAAATACAAAGGAAGCAGTAGATTTAGCTAAGCCTAAGGGAGTTAGTGTGGAAGCGGAAATTGGTTCTGTAGCATACACAAGTAGTGGCCCAGATGTGGAATCTATATACACAGATCCTATGGAAGCTAAATTGTTTGCAGAAAAAACTGGTATAGATGCAATGGCTGTATCTATAGGGACAGTTCATAGAATGGAAGTACAAGGTGCAAAAATTCAATATGATAGATTAAAAGAAATTGAAAAAATAACAGATGTACCTTTAGTATTACATGGTTCTAGTGGTGTAGTAGATGAAGACTTATATAAATTAGCTACGGAGCACAATTTAGCTAAAGTTAATATAGGAACAGCTTTAAGAATGGTTTTTGGTAACATTCTAAGGGAAGAAGTGAACAATAAACCAGAAGAATTTGATAGATTAAAATTCTTTGTAAGACCTACTGAAGAAGTTAAAAAAGTTGCCTTAAACAAATTTAAACTTCTTGGCTGGTAATAGATTTTCTAAATTAAATTTGCCTTATGAAGGGAGATAGACAAATGGACAAAAAGATGAAGGTTGGAATTATAGGTGCAGGTAGAATAGGTAGAGTGCATGCCATGAGTATTAGCAACTATATACCAGAGGTAGAAATAAAGGCTGTTTCAGACATATATTATCCATCAGCAGAAAAGTTAGCAAAGGATTTAGGAATTCCTAATTCCTATGAAAATTACCAAGAGATTATAAATGATCCTGAAATAGATGCAGTATTAGTATGTTCTTCTACTGATACTCATGCTCAAATTTCTATAGAAGCAGCTAACATGAAGAAGCATGTTTTTTGTGAAAAACCAGTAGACCTATCTGTAGAGAAAGTAGAGGCCGTGCTTAAGGCGGTTGAGGAAAACGGTGTCAAATTACAAATAGGATTTAATAGAAGATTTGATCATAACTTTAGAAAGGTTAAAGAATTAATAAAGAGTGGAGATCTAGGAGACTTACATATAGTAAAGATTACATCAAGGGATCCTGAGCCTCCTAATCCAGAGTATGTGGCCGTATCTGGTGGAATGTTTATGGATATGACTATCCATGATTTTGATATGGCTAGATTCTTAGTAGATAGTGAAGTTGAAGAAGTATACGTGGCTGCTGCTTGTAGAGTAGATGAAAAAATCGGTGAAGCAGGAGATGTGGATACGGCTGTTATTACACTTAGATTTAAAAATGGCACATTATGTGTAATAGACAATAGTAGAAAAGCTGTTTATGGATATGACCAAAGGGTTGAAGTATTTGGATCTAAAGGTAAAGCTGAAGTTGCTAATGATACGCCATCTACTGCTACATGGAGTACGGCAGATGGAGTATTTGGTGAAAAACCTAAGTACTTCTTCTTAGAGAGATATATGGAGTCTTTTGCTACAGAGATAAAAGAGTTCGTAGATGCTATAATAAATGATAAGGAAACGCCAGTGACTGGTATTGATGGACTAAAGCCTATCCTAATAGGATTAGCTGCCAAGGAATCTGTAAAAGAGGGAAGACCTGTTAAGTTATAGCAATAAATGGAGAGTATTGGGATAAGAGATGAGACAAGGAGTGGAAATAGGTATGAATGGAGATATATTGTTTGATGTAAGGAACAATGTAGGATATATAACATTAAATAGACCAGCTAAGTTAAATGCATTATCCTATCCTGTGATTAAAATCTTATATGAAAAATTATTAGAGTGGAAAAAGGATGACAATGTGGCTCTTTTAGTTATAAGAGGGGCTGGTGAAAAGGCCTTTTGTGCAGGAGGAGATGTGAGACATCTTTATGACAAACGAAATGAAGACGTAGTTGAATATGGATTTGGATTTTTCTATACAGAATATTGTATGAATTTGACTATGCATACTTATCCTAAACCAATCTTAGCCTATATGAACGGTATAGTAATGGGCGGTGGAGTAGGAGTAGGAGTAGCTGCTACTCATAGAATCGTAACTGAAAAAACTAAGTGGTCTATGCCGGAGATGAATATAGGTTTGTATCCAGATGTGGGTGGAAGTTATTTTTTAAATAAAATGCCAACTTACATGGGAAGATATTTAGCATTGACATCATGTATAATAAGGGGAGCCGATGTGTTGTACACTGAGGGCGCTGATTATTATATGGAAAGTTCTAAGTGGGACGACCTTATATATGAGATAGAAAATGGAAAGTGGGAAATAGATTCTGCTAAGGATACATTAGATAATATATTAGAAAGCTTATTAAAAAATAAGCCTGAGGGCTGTGAATTAGAAAAAATAGAGGATAAAATCAAAAGACACTTTGATTTTGAATCTATGGAAGAAATAGTAGAGTCCCTTAAAAGTGATTCTGATAAGTGGGCTAAGGCGACTTTGGAAAATATACTATCTAAATCTCCAACTTCTTTAAAGGTCACTTTAAAGCAACTAGTAGATGGAAGTAAGAAGAATTTAAGTGAATGTTTTGAAATGGAATTAGATATGAGTATGAACTTCTTAACATGCCATGATTTCTTTGAGGGTGTAAGGTCTGTTTTAGTAGATAAGGACAGAAATCCTACATGGAATCCATCTTCTTTAGAGGAAATAGATAAGGATTATGTAGATAAGTTTTTCTCCTATGAGTGGGAGAATAATAAAAATCCATTAAAAGATTTTTTAAGTAGACAATTAGTATAATTAAATAAAACTTTTGTACTCCCTATAAAATGTTAGATTAAAATTAATCTAACATTTTATTTTTTTATAGGAATAACTATAGGACTAGTGTAATAGTATTTAATTGGAGTTAAAAAAATTCATAAGACATAGATAATTAAACTGAAGATCTAAAGAGTAGTGAGGTGTTATTATGGAACAAAATAATATTATATATCCTAAGGCCGGTCTTGTATATTATAAAGGGCTTTTCAATGAGAAAGAATTAAAACTACATAAGGAAAATCTAAATCATATAGGGATTGAACTGGAAAATGATAATATGAATACTCCCTTAGTTTTTATGGAAGAATTCACTAATGAAACGTCAATAGGATTAAGCAATATCCTCATACAAGAGTACCTATTAGGGGTTATGAGTGATGAAAAATTAAATGCCTTAAAAGATAGTATCCTATGGATGTGGAACTGTGTAGAAGGACAAAAGATGACTAAAATATATCCAGGAGGAAGAGTAGAAGAAAAGGACATAACCTTTGGTGTACATGCTGTAATAGATAGAAATACTAAGATTGATTTTCGTTTAGATGGGGATATGGAGGATAGGTTGAAGAAAAGTTCATTAGATGATTTATTTGAATTCATAAAAAGCACTCCAAGAAAAGAAACCCCATCAAATGCAGATTTTGCTAAATATGATTATGCTAATAAAAAGTGGTTCATAGTCAATACCCATGAAGAGGTTAAAAGGATTATTGAGAAAAGAAACCAGGCTACTTTTATATTACCTAATAATCTAAAGGGAAGGAGTATACATGAAAAAGTAATTCCTACCGTCTGTAATTTGAAAAATATGCTAGATAAGTTAGTCTCACTAGATGGAGATATAAGTAGCTTTAAAGGATGGGAAAAGAGGAGCTACAAGGCCTATAAGATAGATCTTATTAAAGATAAAATTTTATCTGCCCCAAAAGATAATTGGAAGGATATAATAAGAGGGCATATACTAGATCATAATCCACGTGATTTTGGAGCTAGCTGTATAGACATATATTTAGTAGGATATGTATCGGAAACTTATGGAATTGGGAAAGAGAAATTATTTGAATACATAAAACAAAATAATATATCTACAAAACAGAATTCAGCTAATGCCATTTGGCAAGTAGGTAAAGGTGATGGAGTATACTTAGGTATATTAAATGATAATGGCACAATTAAGGATTGGGAATTTGTTAGGAAGTGGATAAAAGAATAGTGTATAAAATATGATTTTATTTGTTTCTTATGTATTAATTCATAAAAAATATTTATAATATTGGGAAAAGGTTTTATTTGGCATAGACACACAGGTGTACGTATATTAAAAACTAATTCTTAAAAGTAAAATATAAAAAAAACTTAAAAATATATTGACAATTGAAGGAAAACTTTATAAAATATATAACATCAAATGGAAAAAAACACCGAAATTTTAAAGGCTGTGACGGAGAGAAAAATACAGAAGTCTTGTCTGCAGAGAGTCAATGTTTGCTGGAAATTGACGTCAAGATCGTATATAATAATCACTCCTAAGCTACCATGCCGAAAGTTAATTCAAGTAAGTGTGGTCGGTTGTCGCCGTTATATGACTAGGGTTCGAGAAATCTGACCTGATTTTGAGATGCAACTTTTGTTGTGAAATAGGGTGGTACCGCGAGTAATATCTTTCGCCCCTATGCTATGTATATTAGCCTAGGGATGAAAGATTTTTTTATTACCAAAAAACATATGAATCATATGTTTTTGTAAAAACGAACATTCATATGTCAGAAAAAAGAACTTATTCAAAATCTTAAGAATTATTCGACAACAAGGAGGATTTAGTATGAACAGTAATGGAAGAGAGCAGTGGGGGTCTAAGGTAGGATTCTTACTAGCAGCAGCAGGATCGGCCGTTGG
Organism: Anaeromicrobium sediminis; assembly: GCF_002270055.1. Lineage (NCBI taxonomy): Bacteria > Bacillati > Bacillota > Clostridia > Peptostreptococcales > Thermotaleaceae > Anaeromicrobium > Anaeromicrobium sediminis. The sequence goes on from NZ_NIBG01000018.1 coordinate 71,088, forward strand.
TCTAGGCAACCTATGGAAGTTCCCTTATATGGCAGGGAAAAATGGTGGAGGAGTATTCGTAGTTGTATACTTAGGAATACTTATAACACTTGGGTTCACTTTAATGGCAGGTGAGTTAACACTAGGTAGATTTACACAATTAAATGCCATTGGAGCTTATAGAAAAATAAGCAAAAAGCTTACTTGGGTTGGAGCAATTGGAGTATTTACAGCATTTTTAATTTTATCTTTTTACAGCGTTATAGGTGGATGGGTTATTAACTATATTATAAAAACTTGTACTGGAGCTTTAAGCACTTCGGATTCAGCAGCACTTGGAGATATGTTTGGTCAGATGATTTCTGATCCAGTTATGCCGATTATATTCCACGGAGTATTTATGATTGCTACACTAGTAATAGTATTAGGTGGAATTGGAGAAGGTATTGAAAAGGCAAGTAAAGTAATGATGCCAGCTCTATTGGTTATGATTATAGCCTTAGCTATTCGTTCTGTAACATTACCAGGAGCTGAGGCAGGACTTGAGTTCTTCTTAAAACCTGACTTTAGTAAATTAAATGGTGCATTAATATTAGATGCACTAGGACAAGTATTCTTTTCATTAAGTTTAGGTATGGGAATCATAATTACTTACGGAAGTTACTTACCTAAGGAAGAGAATATACCACAAAGTGCGGTATATATCCCCCTTATAGATACGGCTGTAGCATTACTTGCAGGATTTGCAATCCTACCAGCAGTATTTGCACTAGGATTTGAACCAACAGCAGGACCTGGACTTATGTTTATAACATTACCAGCAGTATTTGCTAAGATGCCATTTGGAACTTTCTTTGGACTATTATTCTTTGTATTAGTATTATTAGCAGCATTAACATCATCTATTTCATTATTAGAAGTATGTGTATCTTATGTAGTTGATGAATGGGGATGGGACAGAAAGAAGACTACTTTAACATTAGGTTTTGTAATATTTGCAGTTGGAGTACCTGCATCATTATCCTTAGGACCATGGGCAGACATAAAGATATTTGGTAAAGGATTCTTTGACTTATATGATTATGTAACACAAAATATATTCCTACCACTTGGTGGACTTATGTCATGTATAACTATTGGTTGGGTATGGGGTGTTGATAATGCTATTAAGGAAGCTACTAATAATGGCAAAGTCAAGTTTGCACTAGGTAAAGTTTGGGCATTCCTAATCAAATATATAGCACCTTTAGCAATAGGTAAAGTATTCTATGATTCATTTATAGTTACATTATTTTAAATAGAGATTTTAATATAAGGGAGGGTGTCTCGGAAAAAGAGACACTCTCTTATTTTTTTAAATAAATATGATATAATATGTTGAAACTAATAAGATATAGACATAAATAATCTCCAAACTAAGGCGGTTGTGAACCTACTTCGTCTCAATAAGTTCAAAATTTTTTCAAAGGAAGTCGCTATCAGACTACAGACTATGAATCTTATATTCCCGGTAGAAGATTCATAATTGTTTACAGCACATGATGTTCTGATGCTCCACATTTTCAAAAATTATTGAACTTATTTCAACTCGTAGGTATCTAGAGTTTATTGAGTTATTAAGTAGTTCATATATATTTACTTGAGAGGAAGAATAAAATGATTAGAATAAATGAAATAAGACTTACTATAGATGAAGACATTAAATTATTAAAGAAAAAAATATCTAAGAAATTGAGAGTTAATGTGGATGATATAAAAGAATATCATATATATAGGCAATCTATAGATGCTAGGAAAAGGGACAATTTATATTTTGTATATACAATAGATGTGGAAGTTAAAAATGAAGATAAAATATTGAAGAAAGTAAAAGGCCTTAGTAAATCTCCAAATTTAGATTATGTTCAGGTGGAGGAGGGTGAAGAGAAATTAAAGAATTCACCTATAATAGTAGGAAGTGGTCCTGCTGGAATGTTTTGTGGTCTCATATTAGCTCACAGGGGATACAACCCAATTATATTAGAGCGTGGAGAAGATGTGGATAAAAGAACTAAAAGCATAGATAACCTGTGGAATAATAATGAATTAAATATTGAATCTAATGTGCAGTTTGGAGAAGGAGGAGCAGGAACTTTCTCTGATGGAAAACTCACTACTAGAATAAAGGATAAGAGATGTAGAAAGGTTTTAGAGGAATTTGTGGAAGCTGGGGCACCTGAAGAAATAATGTATTTACATAAACCTCATATAGGAACAGATATTCTAAAAGATGTGGTTAAGAATATGAGAAACTCCATAATAAAATATGGCGGAAAAGTAAGATTTAACTCTAAGGTGACAGATATACTAATAGAAGATGAAAAGGTAGTAGGAGTAGAAGTTAATAATAAGGAAAAGATAGAATCGGATATTGTTATATTAGGAGTAGGTCACAGTGCTAGGGATACTTACAAAGTTCTTTATGATAATGGGGTGAAGATTGAGCAAAAGGCTTTTTCCATAGGTGTGAGAATAGAACATCCTCAAGAATTGATAAATGAATCCCAATATAAACAATTTAAAGATCATCCAAGACTAGGAGCAGCTGATTATAGGTTAACCCATAAAACAAAAGATGATAGGGGCGTATATACATTTTGTATGTGTCCAGGTGGTGTGGTAGTAGCTGCAGCATCAGAGGAAAACATGGTGGTTACAAATGGCATGAGTGAATATAAGAGGGACAAGGAGAATGCAAACAGTGCCTTATTAGTTCAAGTTATGGAAGGGGACTTTGGAAGTGATCATCCATTAGCTGGAGTAGAATTCCAAAGAAAGTGGGAAACTAAAGCCTTTCAAGTAGGTGGAGGTAATTATCACGCACCGGCACAGCTGGTAGAAGATTTTCTATTAGAGAGACCATCTAAGGGCCCAGGTAAAGTTATTCCATCGTATAAGCCAGGGGTAACATGGACAAATTTAAATGAATGTTTACCAGCCTTTGTGTCAAGTTCCTTAAAAAATGCTTTAATCCAAATGGATAAAAAACTTAAAGGCTTCGGGCTTAAGGATGCAGTTATGACAGCAATTGAAACGAGAAGTTCAGCGCCCGTTAGAATATTAAGAGATCCAAAGGAATTACAAAGTGTAAATGTTAAAGGTCTATATCCTATAGGCGAAGGTAGTGGATATGCAGGTGGCATAGTGTCAGCGGCAGTAGATGGAATTAAGGCGGCAGAATGTATTATAAGTAAATATAAAGGCACAGTTTAATAACTGAATTGGTATAAAGATAGTAGACGATAAAAGTCTACTATCTTTTATTTTTATTTAATGTTACACCAAAAACACTAGATAGGCATATAATATAGTAATGTTTCTTTAGGTGTAGGAGGTGTAAGGGTGGACGAAAATAATAATATTATAGATGTTGATGAAAATGAATTAGATGAACTAGAGTTAGATGAACTGGAATTAGAAGAAGAGATTGGGAAAAAACAAAATAATGTGGTAGCGAATGTAGTGGGAGAACTAGCTAGTATGGATGTAATTCTTCCATTGGTAGTGTATGCCGTATTAAATAAAGATGATATTATTGGCAAGAAAAATAAAAAAAGCTCAAAAAAAGATAAAAAGACGCAAGCTTACTTAGTAGAGAATATGAGCACAATAGTAGATAGGGGACAAAATATTGTAGGAATGATTGATTCAGTAAATAAATATATGGAAAGAAAACAACAGGAAGCAACGGCTTTGGGAATGGAAAAAGCATCTAATGACAAGGTGGAAATATTAGAAGTTGTAAGACCTTATGTGAAAGGAAAGGGAAGAAATAAAATAGATAGGGCTATAGCTGCTAATGAAAAAATTAAGAAGTTAAAGTCTAGAGAAGAAAAGGATATATTAAGTAATGTTCAAGATGTGACGGATATATTAGCCCTTGTGCAATCAGATACGGGAGATCAAGTTAATGAGGCCCTTAGAAAAGTAAGGGATATTATGGACATATTACGAAGATAGAATAAAAAGTTTCTGCTTATGTGGAAACTTTTTTGATTATGAGTAAATTTGTAGATTTTAGAAGGAATAATAAGTTACTAAAAAATATTAGTGGGTAGAAATACATAATAAAAGAACAAAAAGAAAAATATAAATATAAATCCTAAAAGAACCATTGACAGATGAAAATATTAGGAGTAAACTTAAGTTAAAGATACCCCCTCTGGAGGGGGAGGGAAAGGATGATGTTATATGAGTATATCTGTTTCTGAAAAAGCAGAAAAAATGATAAAAGAACAAAAAATAGAAGATAAATTCTTAAGAATTGATATGAGAGGGTTTGGCTGAGGTGGCCCTAGATTTGGATTGGCTCTGGATGAGTCAAAGAAAAGTGAAGATTATGAACAAGAGGTTAATGGTATTAAAATATTAGTGGAACAAGATTTATTAAATCAATTTGAAAGTTTCAATATAGACTATTCAAATAGTTGGATTGGTAAAGGTTTTGTTGTTAAAGCAGGAGTAAAAGGATCAAAGTGTTAAAAAACTAAAAATCATGTAACCTAACAATATAAAATACAGCAATCTGTAAAAACGTGTATGTTAACTAGACTATGAGTTTTTTACAGATTGCTTTTTCTTGTTTTTGTAGAATTTTTACAAAATAAAGATGTGTATTAAAACTAAGATATTAGATGTACTAAGGGGTAATAATAGAATATAAAATATTTCATTTAATTTATAAATACAACTTGAATTATCTGACAGAAGATGGTATTATATAAATACACCCCCTACTGGAGGGGGTGGGGTAGAAAATAAAATAGAAAATATGAATAGATTCATAAAATATGAATACATTCTTAAAAGGAGGGTAATTATGAAACACAAGAGTCATCAAAAATGGAGTTGGATAATAATAGTTACGTTCTTTATACTCTCTATAGTAAATATATGGTTTGGTTTATTTGGGTTTGTGTGTATGGGTATGCCCATATATCATGCATTAAGAGGTAGGGGAAAAATACATTGTTCTAAATATTGTCCGAGAGGATCATTTTTGGGAAAGTTTCTTCCTTATATATCATTAAATAAAACTTTGCCCAAATTTATGAGAACTAAAAAATTTAAAAACTTTGTACTAATACTAATGATTACTATGTTTTCAATATCACTATATCATTCACAACTGGTACCAATTAAAGTTGCAAAGGCAGTCTTTAGATTAATGTTTGCATCATTTGTAGTTGGAAATATAATGGGAGTAATATTTAAACCTAGAAGTTGGTGCCAAATTTGTCCTATGGGTCACGGTACATCTCTAATAAAGGAAGCAAAAGAAAAGAAAACTTCTAGCAATTAAAATTTCAAGAGATATTATTTATGAGCTAGAAAAATACTAAATACATTGGACCTGGTACATGAAAAAGATCCTATAAGACATATAAAGGATTCAAAAGATAATAAAGCTTTATCTTAAAAATATAATTATAAATTAGGAGGAATATAATATGAATAAAAATGTATTAGTTTACTCAAGTGATTCATGCATATATTGTAAGGAAGCCAAGGAATATCTAAATTCTAAAGGAGTAGATTTTGAAGAGAAAAACGTATCAAAAGATATGACAGCAAGAAAAGAATTAATGAAGATGGGTTTTATGAGTGTACCTATTATAAAAGTAGATGATGAGGTTATACAAGGGTTTAATAAGGAAAAATTAGAAGATCTATTAAAATAAGCTACGCATTTTGCGTAGCTTTTTTACTTTTATGTTATAGTTTTTGAAATGACTTAATTGTTAAAATATATTATAGAAACTAAGAGATTGATTGTCCTTTGCTGATGAAATAAAATGCTTTAGTAGTTCTATTTCTAAAGAAGATTTTATTTTATCTTTATAATGTATGTGATTTCTCAATTTTAGGACAGACTCATATATTACTTCCATGTCTTCATGATGTATTAGGGTGCCAAAACGTCTTTCTTTTTTATGAATATACTTTTCAAATTCTTCGATTTTTATACTAGCTAAATTCCAATTATCACTCTCTATTAGTGAATTAAGTTCAGTGAGTTGGGTGGTTGAATATGTATACATATCTTCTAATGAACTGTATACATAGAACCAAACACATATTAAAAGAACCATAATAAATAGACATAAGATAAAAGTACGCAAAAAATCACAACCTTCTCTATGTAAAGTTTATAATTTGTGAGTCTTTAGTTTGCACAAATAAATTTCCATCTTCAGTTACATAACAAAGAACAACTTCTTTAAAACTTTTAATACCATGTTTTTTAATCTTCTTATATAATTCATCTTCTGATATATTAGTTAAATCTAAGTTGCTATAATTAAGAATTCCATCTAGTATTAAAGTAATAGGTAATCCTTTAGTAGGGCATGGTAAATTTAAGTCAGATACACAAATGGGTGTTTTTTTTGCCTTAGGCAAAATACTTAGACTACCATCTGTTTCTAATATTGCATAATATATATCTTCAATATATGGATAGTCTTTTGAGCGACATTGTTCTATTAAATCATTAAGATTCAACCTTAATTTTTTTAATTCCTTAAAGTTAATGGCACCCTTTTCAATTAAGATACTAGGCTTTCCGCAAATCAATTGTCGCATAGTCTCAGATTTTAAAGTTATAGATGATATGGTTACTTGAATAAAAACTAAGGATGCGATTGCGAATATGCCATATAGAATGGGGATATCTGTATTTTCCATAGGTAAAACAGCCAACTCAGATATGATTAGGGTTATAACCAACTCAAAGGGCTGTAACTCAGAAAGTTCAGATTTGCCCATAATTCTAAAACTAATTAGAACAGAAAAATATAATATAATTGTACGTATTAAAATAGTTATCATGGGGTTATCCTTCCTGTTTGTTTTGTATAATTATATCTAAGTTGTAGTATTTGCATGGAATAATAAATTATACATAAACTCCCAATTGACTAAACTATAAATAGGTGGTATGATAGATATCGTTGTGAAACAAAAGAAAAAACACAACTTGAAAAAAAGTATTGACAAACTTCGACAAAGATGTTAAGATAGTTAAGTCGTCAAAANACGGCAAAACAAATTGAACTTTGAAAA
>NZ_NIBG01000019.1 GCF_002270055.1 Anaeromicrobium sediminis
GCACCAGATTTTGATTCTGGCATGCATAGGTTCGAGTCCTGTTACCCCAGCCATATTGACCCATTAGCTCAGTTGGTAGAGCACTTGACTTTTAATCAAGGTGTCCCGCGTTCGAGCCGCGGATGGGTCACCAATATAGGGGTATAGCTCAGTTGGTAGAGCAGTGGTCTCCAAAACCACGTGCCGAGGGTTCAAGTCCTTCTACCCCTGCCAATATTCAATCGGGGTGTAGCGCAGTTTGGTAGCGCATCTGGTTTGGGACCAGGGGGCCGCGGGTTCAAATCCTGCCACCCCGACCATTAAAAAAATAAATGGGCCTTTAGCTCAGTTGGTTAGAGCGCCCGGCTCATAACCGGTAGGTCCGGGGTTCGAATCCCTGAAGGCCCACCATTTATTTTTAACTAAATAAGATGCCCAGATAGCTCAGTCGGTAGAGCAGGGGACTGAAAATCCCCGTGTCGGTGGTTCGATTCCGCCTCTGGGCACCAATGAAGATGGATTTATTATCCATCTTTTTTTATTGTATATAAATTAGTTCTAAACTAAGAGGTATGTGAACCTATTTCAGCTCAATANATAAATCCATCTTTTTTTTGTTTTTAAATATATATAGATAAACTACGTCCAAACTAAATGTATGTGAACTTACTTCGGTCATATGGATAAAAAATATTTTATAAGGTAAGTCACTATAAGACTATATAGTTTTTATCTTATAACTACTATAGAAAGTTCATAAATGTTTACAGCAAAGTGCATACTGANCACTTCATAGGTGCAGTAATTTGTAGATATTTGCAAAATCCTACAGATGAAAAAATAAAAAGTGTTGACAAGTACAGTAGGAATGTGATAAGATATATCATGTTGTCGAAAGAAACAAGCACTTAAAGAAAGTACTTGACAATATGAGACAAAAATGTTAAGATTTAATAGTCGTCTCGTGAGAGACAAGTAATCCAGTAATAATAGCAAGAGGGCTACACCTGTTCCCATACCGAACACAGAAGTTAAGTCTCTTAGCGCCGATGGTACTTGGTGGGCAACTGCCTGGGAGAGTAGGACGTTGCTAGTTNGAGCGTTCGGTTCATACCCGAAAGGTCGGTGGTTCGAGTCCACTCGCCGCTACCACAAATGAGGGCGTATAGCTCAGCTGGGAGAGCACCTGCCTTACAAGCAGGGGGTCGTAGGTTCGAGCCCTGCTACGCCCACCATTTACAAAATAATGCGGCCTGGTAGTTCAGTTGGTTAGAATGCCAGCCTGTCACGCTGGAGGTCGAGGGTTCGAGTCCCTTCCAGGTCGCCAATTTAAAAATTATGCGGATGTAGTTTAGTGGTAAAACTCCAGCCTTCCAAGCTGGTTATGTGAGTTCGATTCTCATCATCCGCTCCATTATTGGGGTATCGCCAAGTCGGTAAGGCACCAGATTTTGATTCTGGCATGCATAGGTTCGAGTCCTGTTACCCCAGCCATATTGACCCATTAGCTCAGTTGGTAGAGCACTTGACTTTTAATCAAGGTGTCCCGCGTTCGAGCCGCGGATGGGTCACCAATATAGGGGTATAGCTCAGTTGGTAGAGCAGTGGTCTCCAAAACCACGTGCCGAGGGTTCAAGTCCTTCTACCCCTGCCATTATGTATATGGGCCTTTAGCTCAGTTGGTTAGAGCGCCCGGCTCATAACCGGTAGGTCCGGGGTTCGAATCCCTGAAGGCCCACCATATACGCCCAGATAGCTCAGTCGGTAGAGCAGGGGACTGAAAATCCCCGTGTCGGTGGTTCGATTCCGCCTCTGGGCACCAATGAAGATGGATTATAAATCCATCTTTTTTTTGTTTTTAAATATATATAGATAAACTACGTCCAAACTAAATGTATGTGAACTTACTTCGGTCATATGGATAAAAAATATTTTATAAGGTAAGTCACTATAAGACTATATAGTTTTTATCTTATAACTACTATAGAAAGTTCATAAATGTTTACAGCAAAGTGCATACTGATGTTCCACCTTATAAAAATTTTTCATCCATATTCCCTTGTAAGTAGCTATAAGCTATTGAAGTGAAATAGGTCCTCATAAGTAAAATTTAGAAGTAGTATATTTATATATTCTTAATGAAAAATTAATAAGGCTTAAAGTTGCATATAAAGTAAGATAAGGGTATCATATATATATGACTATTTTTGGAAGTATAAGTTGTGCTTAAAAATATGATTTCTACCAAATGCTAAATTATAGAGTCAGACATAGTTCATTGGAGGTTATTATGAAATTAGAAGCGTTTTTAGATTATTACATATATAATGGTAAAAAATTTAGTACACAGGGAGAAGATAAATTTCAACATATTAAAGAGCCTGTAGTGTATGAAGTAATTAGAATAATAGATGGACAACCTCTTTTTCTGGAAGAGCACATAGATAGAATGAGAAAATCTATGGATTTACTAAAAGCTAAATTGAAAAAGGATAATGAAGAAATTGAAAGAGAAATATATAAATTAATTGAAATTAATAGAGAAAAAAATATGAATGTAAAACTTGTGTGTGGGGATATACATAATAGTCAAAACTTCATAGCATATTTTATAAAAAGTAATTACCCTAAAAGGGAAGTGTATAATGATGGAATACACACTATAATCTATAATACAGAAAGACACAATCCAAACGCAAAAGTAGTTGATTCGGATTTAAGAAGTAAGATTAACGAAAAATTAAAGGAAGAACACGGGTTTGAAGCCTTACTTGTTAATGAAGAAGGGTGTGTAACAGAAGGAAGTAGATCAAATATATTTTTTGTAGATGATAATTGTGTATATACAGCTTCTAATGATAATGTATTAATGGGAATTACTAGGACTCAAATATTTAAAATATGTGAAAAATTAAATTTTAAAATAGAAGAAAGAAATATTTCAGTAAAAGAAATAAAGACTTTAAAGGGAGCCTTTATGACGGGCACATCAGTAAATGTGCTGCCCATAAGGACTGTGGAAAATATTAATTTAAATTCTGTACAAAATGAAATAATTAAAAACATATCTGACTCATATAATAAAATGGTAGAAGAATACATTAGAAATAGAAAAAAGAGCAATTAGATTAGTTATTAATAGTTAAACCCATATTATTCATAACCTAATTGTTATATTAACTGGTAACACAGAATAAACTATTTATAAAGGTTTGTAATTAGGAACTTAATATATGTTGAGGTGAGTATAAATGAATAAAAAGAGGTCCATTTTTAGTTACGTGGCAGTAATACTTATAACTGCAATTATTACTTTTGGTATTACAAATGGTATTTCATTAAAGGTTGGGGATAAGGTAGTAATAAGTAGACAAAATTATGAGTATTATGAAGATCTAGATAAAACCTATGGAAAAATGATTAGTTTAAAAAATTACATAGAATCAGAGTATTATATACCTACAGAAGATAAAAACTTTGAAGATGGTATGATTAAGGGAATGTTCAGTGCCTTAGAGGATCCCTATTCTGTATACATGGGAAAGAAGGAATTTGATGACTTTATGACCCATACATCTGGAACTTATGGTGGGATCGGAGTAATAATGACACCAGGAAAAGATGGCTTTATTACAGTAGTTTCTCCTATAGAAGACACTCCTGGAGAAAAGGCTGGAATGAAAGCTGGAGATAAAATATTAAAGGTAAATGGAAAAGATGTAACAGCAGATAAATTGGAAGAAGCAGTGGCCATGATAAAGGGAGAAGCAGGGACTAAAGTAAATCTTACTGTTTTAAGACCAGATACGGATAAAACCTTTGGTGTTGACATAACAAGACAGAACATTAGACTAAAGACTGTAAAATCTAAAATTATGGATAATAATATTGGATATGTAAGAATTTCCATGTTTGATGAGCAAACGGCTAAAGACTTTAAAACTCATTTAACTAGATTAGAAAAGGAAAATATTAATGGTTTAGTAATAGATTTAAGAAATAATCCAGGTGGATTATTAGGTCAATGTACAGAAATTGCAGATTTACTTTTAGGAAAGGGAACTATTGTCTATACTCAAGATAGAACAGGTAAAAAAACTTATGAAAAATCAGATGCATCAAAGGTGGATTTCCCATATGTATTATTAGTAAATAAGGGAAGTGCCAGTGCATCAGAGATATTAGCAGGAGCTGTAAAGGATACTAACTCTGGTGTATTAATAGGAACAACTACCTTTGGAAAGGGTCTTGTTCAACAAGTAAAACCTCTTAAGGATGGAACTGGATTTAAGCTTACTACGGCACAATATTTCACTCCTAATGGAACATATATTCATGGAAAGGGTATAGAGCCTAATATTGTAGTAGAACTTCCACAGGAACTAAAGGAGAAGGTAGGCTTATCAGAAAAAGAAGACGTACAACTTATAAAGGCATTAGAAGTTGTGAATGAAAAGATATCTAATAAATAGACTGAAATTTTGGGACGGTGATTTATAACCGTCCCTTAATAGTACAGGAGGATAAATTTTGGTATATATAATGGGATTGATGGGCATTGCTCTTAAGAATTTGTTTTGGGTCATATGTTCTCCCTTGTTCTTAGTAGTCCTTATACTTCTTTATATACAATATAGAAGATTAAGGAAAATGGAAATGAAAACTTTAGGATATAATACAAATTCTATAAGAAATAAGATGATAAAATCTAGTATATACGGAATTGGTGTATCATTAATTGGAACCATAGTTGTTATACTATTGGGAATAGGCGTAAATATTAAGGATTTTTATTTTATATTGCCCCTAGCATTGATTTTATTACTAATAAATGTGAGATATCTATGTTTTTCTTATGGTGGCAGTATTATTTGTATAATAAGCTTTTTTACAGGATTTCCAAAGATTAATATTTCAAGTGTAATAGCTTTAATAGGGCTTCTTCATCTATTAGAGAGCATTCTCATATACTTAGATGGGAGCAATGATTATATGCCCATGGTAATGGAGAATGAGAAATATGAGTTAGTAGGAGCATTTTCCATGCAACGGTTTTGGCCCATACCATTTATAATATTAATAGGCGTGAGTACAAGATATAATAACAGTATGTCTAGCTGGTGGCCCCTTTTGGCTTCTAAAGATTATGCATATGAATTGGCAGGGGCCATTGCAGCCCTAGGATATGGAGATATGACATGCATATATGATCCTAAAGTCAAAAGTAAAATAATTGCTAAGAGATTATTTTTATATAGCATTAGTACCATTATATTAAGTGTAATAAGCATGAAGATAACCATATTTAAATTAATAGCACCAGTATTCTGTATAACATGCCATGAACTTTTAATAAGGATGAGTTTGAAAGAAGAAAAGGAAAAAACTCCTTTATATATACCGGGGGATGAAGGGGTCTTAGTATTAGAAGTAATGGAAAAAAGCCCAGCCCATTATATGGGACTTAAGAGGGGGGATAAAATAGTTGCTGTAAATGGTTATAGGGTAAATAATGAGTCAGATATTAGATATAGTTTAAACATGAACGAGAATGAATGTAATATACATATTTTAAAGGATGGTAGGCTTTTAATAAGAAATTATAAAAAAAGAGTATATAGGCTAGGGGCCTTTGTAATATCTAAGGATTCTAGAGTAGTATTACAATTATCTAATAACTTTAGTATATTGAAAAAAATAATAAATAAATTTAAGAAAAGGAAACATGCAGTTTAAAACTTATTTTATGAAAAGTAAAAAAAGCAAAGGGCTTATAGGGCCTTTTGCTTTTGTTTTTTCTTATTTTCATACATGCGAAAATCGGCTATCCTTATTAACTCATCACTATCAACAATATCCTCTGGAAATGAGGATATTCCATAACTAAAGGTGATAGTTATTTTCTTATTGTTATATAAAATTGGTTTTTCAATTAAAGTCTTTTGGATAGTATGAAATTTGTCTTTAATTTGATCTATCTGAGAGTTTAGAGCTACTATTATAAATTCGTCTCCACCATACCTACCAATAATATCAGATTCTCTGAAATTTTCCTTTAACACCTTTGAAAAGAGGCTTATGGCCTGATCCCCTGCTATATGTCCATAAATATCATTTATTATTTTTAAATCATTTAAATCTACAATACCTAATGAAAATTTTTCTCCATACCTTAGGGCCCTTTTATAAGTATTAGAATAGATTTCTTCAAAGTAATGTCTGTGATAGACCTTGGTTAATCCGTCATATTGAGATAGAAATAGAGTTTTTTCAAAAAGGGATTGATTTCTAATGGCTATACTAAGTTGCCCAGATAGATATTCCATTATGACTTGGTCTTCTTCTGTAAAAATGCCATGGGATTTTTTGCTATCCACATTAAAGAAACCATACAATTCTCCATCTACAATTATGGGTGTACATATGGTAGATTTTATATTTAATAGGTTTAATCCATTCAATCGTTGAAAAGTACCCTTGTCCATGTACCTTTCGTTAAATTCATCGGAGTGATTTACAATAACAGATTGATAAAGATTTTCTCTATTATAGTTTCTTAGGAAGGTTTCATCCATACCTAATCTTATGTCAGATATGAAATTTAGAGGACATCTGTGAAGAGCCCTAAATTGGAAATCACCATTCTTAGTTTTTATTAAAATACTTGCCACATCTGCTTTGTCTATTATTTCTACAGCACTATCCACAACGATTTGAAATAAAGTATCCTTATCGTTAATATTAACAATAGAGTTACTAATTTGGAGCATAACATCTTTTATATTATTGTAACGCTCTTTTTCCTCAATAGTACAGGCTAATTCATTTAGCTTATTTTTATTGTTTTTATCACTTTTATATATAAGTTTTAGATTATATAAAGCTAGTATACTTAAAGTTAATAAAAGGAAATAGTGAAAATTAATATTTTCTTTTGTGAATATTATGCCTAAAATGGGTATACAGACTATTGTTATATGTATAAAAATTAATCTATAAGAAAACAAATATATACACACTCCTAAAATAGGTTGGATTTTTAGGTTGTTATAAATTATAAGATTTTAAATATTGTGTAGACAACCTTATTTCTACATAATATAATTATATATTTTTTAAGGGGACCTTGTAAATAATAACCATAAATAAAATTATTTAATAGGAGTTTTTTGTTTGACTAAAAAAGTACTAAAAGATATAATTATAATCGAACAAATGTTTGAGAACGGGAGAGTTTCATATGGGAGAGTTTAAATTAACATCAGATTATAAACCAACAGGAGACCAGCCACAGGCCATAGACAGTTTAGTTGATGGAATAAATAAAGGAATTAAAGAACAGACCTTACTTGGAGTTACAGGCTCTGGTAAAACCTTTACTATGGCCAATGTAATACAACAAGTGAAAAAGCCTACTTTAGTAATAGCTCACAACAAAACATTAGCAGCTCAACTTTGTAGTGAGTTTAAAGAGTTTTTTCCAGAAAATGCAGTGGAATATTTTGTGAGTTACTATGACTATTACCAGCCAGAAGCCTATGTGGCACATACTGACACTTATATAGAAAAGGATGCCCAAATAAATGATGAAATAGATAAATTAAGACACTCAGCTACGGCATCTCTATTTGAAAGAAAAGACGTTATAATAGTAGCTAGTGTATCTTGTATTTATGGACTTGGAGATCCAATCGATTATGAAAAACTAGTTTTATCCCTAAGGCCAGGAATGATTAAATCCAGGGATGATATATTAAGAAAATTAGTAGATATTCAATACAGCAGAAATGATATAAATTTCGTAAGAGGTACCTTTAGGGTAAGGGGAGATACTATAGAAATATTTCCAGCAGCAGAAAGTGAAAATGCCATAAGGGTGGAACTCTTCGGAGATGAGATAGATAGGATAACAGAAGTAAACACCATAACGGGACAGGTTGTAGGGACTAGAAATCATATATCCATATTTCCAGCGTCACACTATGTAACTACTAAGGATAAGTTAGAAAAAGCAATTGAAGATATAGAAGAAGAACTAGAAGAGACTGTAGAAAAGTTTAAAAAGAATGAGCAACATTTAGAAGCTCAAAGAATTAAACAAAGAACCATGTATGATGTTGAAATGTTAAAGGAAGTGGGATTTTGTCAAGGAATAGAAAACTACTCAAGGCATATATCTCAAAGGGAGCCAGGAAGTAAACCTCATACCCTAATAGATTACTTCCCAGATGATTTTTTAATAATAGTTGATGAATCCCATGTTACAATACCACAAATAAGGGGTATGTATGCAGGGGATAGGTCAAGAAAGGGAAGCTTAATTGACCATGGATTTAGAATGCCATCAGCCTATGATAACAGACCTATGAACTTTGAAGAATTTGAATCTATGATAAATCAAATAGTATTTGTTAGTGCCACACCTGGGCCTTATGAAAAGGAACATAGTGACAATACGGTACAGCAAATAATCAGACCAACAGGTCTAATAGATCCACCAATAGATGTAAGACCAATAGATGGACAAATAGATGATTTAATAGGAGAGGTAAACACAGTTTTAGATAGGGGAGAAAGGGTATTAGTCACTACCCTTACAAAGAAAATGGCAGAGGATTTAACTAATTATTTAAAAGAAGTTGGAATTAAAGTAAGATATCTTCACTCTGACATAGACACTATAGAGAGAATGGAAATAATAAGAGATTTGCGTTTAGGCGTATTTGACGTACTTGTGGGAATAAACCTCCTAAGGGAAGGTCTAGATATACCAGAAGTTTCATTAGTATGTATATTAGATGCAGATAAGCAAGGATTCTTAAGATCTGAGACTTCCTTAGTTCAGACTATAGGAAGGGCTGCTAGAAACGTAAATGGAAAAGTAATCATGTATGCAGATAAAATAACTAAGGCTATGAAATATGCCATGGATGAAACTAATAGAAGACGTGAAATCCAGGAAAAATATAATGAAGAAAATAATATTGTTCCAACGGGAATTAAAAAGAAAGTAAGGGACTTAATAGAAGCAACTAAGGTGGCAGAGGATGAAGCTGCTTATGATGTGAATGTAAGTGCAGATGCATTAGAAGAAAAAATTAGTCAATTAGAGGCAGAAATGATGGAAGCAGCCACAAACTTACAGTTTGAGAGAGCAGCAGAATTAAGAGATACCATAACAAAACTTAAAGAAGAGTTGGAGGGAAAGTAAGTTGTCGAAGAAATATATTACAGTTAAGGGAGCTAAAGAGCATAACTTAAAGGATATAGATATATCTATCCCTAGAGATAAATTTGTAGTTATGACAGGACTAAGTGGTTCAGGGAAATCATCCCTAGCCTTTGATACCATATATGCTGAAGGTCAGAGAAGATATGTGGAGAGTTTATCAGCCTATGCAAGACAATTCTTAGGACAAATGGAGAAGCCTAATGTGGACTATATAGAGGGTCTATCTCCAGCCATATCCATAGATCAAAAGACTACTAGTAGAAATCCCCGTTCTACAGTGGGAACTGTTACTGAAATATACGATTATTTAAGATTATTGTTTGCCAGAGTTGGAACTCCCCATTGTCACATATGTGGCAGGGAAATTACTCAACAAACTATAGATCAAATTGTAGATAAGGTATTAGAGTTAGAAGAAAGAACTAAAATTCAAATATTAGGCCCTGTTATTAGGGGAAAAAAGGGAGAACATGTAAAGCTACTAGAGAAAATAAGAAAAGATGGATATGTAAGGGCTAGAATAGATGGTGAAATAGTAGAACTTGAAGAGAATATGCGTCTTGAGAAAAATAAAAAACATACCATAGAAATAGTAGTGGATAGAATCGTAGTTAAAGAAGGAATAGAAAATAGATTGGCAGATTCTGTAGAGACAGCCATAAGTTTAGGAGATGGATTAGTTATAGTCAATGTGCTTGATAAAGAGGATTTATTGTTTAGTACTAAGTTTTCCTGCCCGGAACATGGAGTGGGACTTACGGAACTTGAACCAAGAATGTTTTCATTTAACAGTCCTTTTGGGGCATGTGCCCATTGTAATGGTATTGGATATTTAAGAAAGATAGATGAAGATTTAATAATACCAAATAAGAATCTATCCATAAAAGAAGGTGGCTTAGCCCCCATAGCTTCATCTCAAGAGGGAACTTATTATTATGAAATGGTTAGAAGTTTGGCTAAAGTTCACAATGTTGACTTAGAAACTCCCGTTAATGAATTGCCAGAAGACTTCATAAGAAATCTATTATATGGAAGTGATGATTTAATAGAGTTTGAATATGAAAGTAAATATGGCGGTATGAGAAAATATAGAGCATACTATGAAGGAATCATAAGAAATCTAGAGAGAAGATATAAAGAAACTAATTCAGATAGTATGAGGGCGAGAATAGAAGAGTATATGGGATTAGATGCTTGTCCAAAATGTAGTGGAAGTAGACTTAAGGACGAAGTATTATCTGTAACTGTAGGAGACAAAAATATTTTCCATGTTACAAACTTCTCTATAAAAGAAGCTAAAGTTTTCTTTGATAATTTAGAACTGAATAATAAGGAAATTATAATAGCGGAACAAATATTAAAAGAGATAAAAGAAAGATTGGGATTCCTGGTAGATGTTGGCCTTGGGTATTTAACTCTATCTAGAACGGCAGGTACTTTATCTGGAGGAGAATCTCAAAGGATAAGACTTGCTACTCAAATAGGTTCATCCCTAGTTGGAGTATTATATATATTAGATGAGCCAAGTATAGGTCTTCATCAAAGGGATAATGATAGATTATTAAAAACCCTAAGAAACTTAACAGAACTAGGAAATACCCTAATAGTGGTAGAGCATGATGAAGATACCATGTACGCAGCAGACCACATTATAGATATAGGCCCAGGAGCTGGAGCCCATGGAGGAACCATAGTAGCAGAAGGTACTGTGGAAGAAATCAAAAACAATCCTAATTCCATAACGGGTCAATATTTAAGTGGTAAAAAGAAAATTGAAATACCAGAGGAAAGAAGAAAAACCAATGGTAAGTGGATAGAAGTAGTAGGTGCTAAGGAAAATAACTTGAAAAATATTAATGCCAAATTTCCACTAGGTGTATTTTCTTGTGTTACTGGAGTATCAGGTTCTGGTAAGAGTACCCTAGTAAATGAGATATTTTATAAAAAGTTAGCTCAAGAACTTCATAGGGCAAAGAGTAAGCCCGGTAAGCACAAAGAAGTAAAGGGTCTTGAACATATAGATAAGGTAATAGATATAGATCAATCTCCTATAGGAAGAACTCCAAGATCGAATCCAGCCACATATACTGGAGTATTTGATCATATAAGGGATTTATTCGCCAAACTTCCTGATGCTCAAATGAGAGGATATCAGAAGGGAAGATTTAGTTTCAACGTTAAGGGTGGACGTTGTGAAGCTTGTAAAGGTGATGGAATAATAAAAATAGAGATGCACTTCTTACCTGATGTTTACGTGCCTTGTGACGTATGTAAAGGTAAGAGATACAATAGAGAAACTCTAGAAGTAAAGTATAAGGGAAAGACCATATCTGATGTATTAGAAATGACTGTTAATGAAGGTCTAGAATTCTTTGAGAATATACCTTCTATTAAAAGAAAACTAGTAACACTGAAAGAAGTTGGTCTTGGATATGTTAAATTAGGTCAACCATCTACCCAATTATCTGGTGGAGAAGCCCAAAGAATAAAACTTGCATCAGAACTAAGCAAGAGAAGTACAGGAAAGACATTATATATACTAGATGAGCCTACAACAGGACTTCATATAGCGGATATTCACAAGCTAATAGGCGTGTTAAATAAGTTAGTTGAAGGTGGAAATACGGTATTAGTTATAGAGCACAACTTAGATGTAATAAAGACTAGTGATTATATTATAGATTTAGGTCCAGATGGAGGAGACGGTGGTGGAGAAATTATAGCCAAAGGAACTCCAGAAGAGGTGGCAGAAGTAGAAGGTTCATTTACAGGTAAATATTTAAAGAAAGTATTAGAAGCTTAGGATTATCCTAAGCTTTTTCTATTGTCTAAATTATATATAGGCTATGCTTGTGAAAATAAGACTATTAATAATTTTTAATTTACCATAAAGACATAGATAATAAAATAAACCATCTATGTTCTAGGAATACTAATTTTGTAAAGATAAAATAAATAGAAACAATTATTATTTAACTAAGGAGGCTACTTATGTCTGCAAATGAATTTAATGAAAAGTATAATAAACCTCCCATTTGGAGTCCAAATAGTATTCTTTTGGTGAGTATTATTTTTTCTTTTATTATTGGTGGCATAATGAATATAATTAGTTACAAAAGACTTGGATATGTACAAAAGGCAAAGAAGCGATTGCTTTTTCTAATTTTAGCTACTATTGGAATTTTTGTTCTGTCAATTTTTATTAATATGCAATCAATTATTTACGGCATAAATATGGCACTTGTGTTTTTTTACTACAACGATCAAAAAAACTTATTTGAGAACCATATTAAGTTAGGAGGCAAAAAAGCTTCTGTTCTAATTCCCCTATTAGTGTCTATCTTATGTATAGCTATTTTTGTTGGAGGGCTTTATTGGGCTGATAGTTCAATGAATGAAGATTTCGAACTAGGATTTAATATACCTTACTTTAGCTATGTTTATAAAACCCATCCTGACCTCTATGAAGCAATTAGAAAAAATGACAAGTTTAAGGGGAAATTCACCCTTGATTTTACGCAATTCTTTGATACGAGCTATGGAGAAGAGTCTAAAAATTTTGCATATAATACTAAAGTTCAAGGCTCACTTAACGGTAAAGATTTGCGAATAATATTTTCATTCTATGATATTACAGAAGAATATTTTAAAGGGTATAGGGGACGAAGTGGGAAGTATTACAAATCTGGAAATAGACTTTATGAAGATGCTCCTTATGAAGAAGTATATATAGATGATCAATGGATTATGGTTAGGACAGGAAAAGATAATCCTTGGACTACTACCTCAATAATAGGTGAGAATATAAATAAATCATATGTATATGCTTACAGTTCTTTTAAAGGACATAGGATGTTTTCTTTAAACGAAATAATTAGAGCTTCTAAAGATGACTTTAATGGCTTAGATAAATTTAAGATACTAAAAAAAGAGAATAGTAATTTAAATGGAACTAAGGTAACCGAATATAAAATAGTACTTTATGGAAAGGAAGTTTCAAAGTTTTTTAATCCTATAAATGATCGTATTTCTGTTCCTGAGCCTATTAATAATGTTACATGTATTTTATATCTATACGTTAATTCAAAGAATGAAATTGTAAAAGAAAAAACTAGATGTGTCTTTGGTAGATATGTTACTGGTGTATCTTATGAAATTAATTACTCTAATATAGATGAATATTTTCCCATTGAAAATCCTAAAGTAAATGTTGGAGAAGACATATAAATTCATAGCTATGTCAGTAGTATATAAAAAATTAGTTTGAATTAGATTATATGGAACACCATTTAGGTAAGGAGGCTACTTATGTCTGGAAATGAATCCTATGAAAAGTATAATAAACCTCCCATTTGGAGTTCAAAAGATATTTTTTTGATGGGTATTATTTTTTCTTTTATTACTGGTGGAATAATGAATATAATTAGTTACAAAAGACTTGGATATGTACATAAGGCAAAGAAGCGATTGTCTTTTCTTGTTTTAGTTATTGTTGGGATTTTTATTTTGTCAATGGTTGTTAATAACAACTCAACTCTTATGGGAATAAATGTAGCAACTACAGTTATTTATCAAAATGATCAAAAAAAGTTATTTGAAAATCATATTAAACAAAGTGGCAAAAAAGCTTCTACTTTAATTCCTATATTAGTGTCTACCTCGTGTATGTTTATTATTTTTGGAGGACTTTATTGGGGTGAGAATTTAATGGATGAGTCTGATTCTAGCTATGTTTATGAAAATTATCCTGAACTTTATGAAGCGATTAAAAAAAATGATAAATTCAAAGGCGAATTTACCCTTGATTTTACTCAATCCTTTAAGGGGAGCTATGGAAAAGATAGGCATTATTATGCATACAATATTAAGGCCCAAGGTGTACTTGATGGAGAATCGTTAAGAGTCATATCTTCCTATGATAATATTTCAAAAGGATATTTTAGGCGCTTTTGGAAGTTGGGGGGAAACTGGCAAAAGAGAGTTGCACATAATCTTTATGAAGATGTTCCCTATAAAGAAGTATATGTAAATGACCAACGGATTCTCAAAAGAGAAGGTAAAGACAAGCCCTGGACTTCTACCTCATTAACAAATGATAATATAGATAAATCACATATATATGACTACAATTCATTTAAAGGATATAGGGTATTTTCTTTAGATAAATTAATTAGAGCTTCTAACGAGGATGTTAGCAGTTTGGAAAGTTTCAAGATAGAAAAAGTATATTCTAATGGAAGCAAAGGAACTAAGTATCATATCAAATTTTATACAAAGGGAGCTTCCATGTTTTTAAATCCTATAAATGATCGTGTTAATAACTTTCAAAATACGAAGGGTGCTCAATGTGATTTATTTTTATATTTTAATTCAGAGGATAAACTCGTAGGAGAAAGCGTTGTATTTAGTTTTAATGATTATACTTGTTCGGTCTTTTATGATATTTATTACTCTCATATAGGTGAAAGTTTTACTATTTAAAGTCCTAAGATAAAATAAAGTGTATATACGATGTAGAAAATAAATGTATATAAGGGAAGGGGGCTAAGTACTAAAAAAAACAGAAAATTATTATTATAATGTAAAGAAGCTCCCATAAATATATATTTATGGGAGCTTGTCTTTAATTACTTAAATTATTATTTTATCTTCTATAGGACTAGATAAAATTATAGATGTTTGTGTATTTCCTATTTTTTTAATATCATCAATTAACGCTTCTAATTGTTCCATTGTTTCTACCATGACTTTTAATATCATGGCATTTCCCCCAGTTACGTGATAGCATTCAATTATGGAACTTATGCTATCAGCATACTCTAAGAACTTTTTGTACTTATCCCGTTCCATAGAAATGTGTATAAATGCTTGGATATGCTTGTTCACTTTCTGAGGGTTTATTATGGCTTTATAACCTAATATGACTCCATTTTCTTCTAGTCTCTTGACCCTTTCTGATACGGCAGGAGAAGTAAGACCTACTTCTTTACCTAAATCCTTTAGGGAAATTCGACCATTCTTTTGTAATATTTCCACAATTCTCAAATCCGTTTTATCCATCTCAATCCTCCACTTAAAAAAATAAAGCGAATTTATAATATTAACTATTATTTTAAACTAATACTAGTATAACACTTAAGTTCATAACTGTACACATGTATGTAATGATTGTTAAAATATTAATATAAACGTTTTCAATGTAGGGAAGAGGTTTGAAGACGGTTAGAAGCATTTAAATTTCAATGTTTCTATCAACAAAACCACTAGATTTGGTTACCGTCTTCACCTTATTTTAAATAGCGAATTAGTTAAATTAGATAAATGGAGGGGATTTTTGTGTCTAAAGTAAAGATAACAGAAACCATATTGAGAGATGCACATCAATCATTAATAGCAACTAGAATGAAAACTGAAGATATGCTTCCTATACTAGAGAAATTAGATGCAGTTGGATATAATGCACTTGAAATGTGGGGAGGAGCAACTTTTGATTCATGTCTTAGATTCTTAAATGAGGATCCATGGGAAAGGCTTAGAATTATAAGAAAGCGTGTTAAGAATACTAAATTACAAATGCTATTAAGAGGACAAAATATATTAGGATATAAACATTATGCAGATGACGTGGTACAAGAATTTGTAAAGAGATCTATAGGTAATGGTATAGATATAATAAGAATATTTGATGCACTTAATGATGTTAGAAATATAAAAACGGCTATTGAAACTACAGTAAAAGAAGGAGCTCATGCTCAAGCAGCCATATCTTATACTACAAGTCCAGTACACAATGTGGGTACTTATGTGGACTTAGCTAAAAATATGGAGTCAATAGGAGCAAACTCCATATGTATAAAAGATATGTCAGGATTACTTACTCCTTATGTAGCTTACGAATTAGTAAGTGAATTAAAAAAGGCAGTTAAGGTGCCTATTGAATTACACTCACATTGCACTAGTGGTTTGGCTAGTATGATGTATTTAAAGGGAATAGAAGCAGGAGCAGATATTATAGATACGGCCATATCACCATTTTCATTAGGAACTAGTCAACCTCCTACAGAATCGATGGTAGCAACTCTTCAAGGAACACCATATGATACGGGATTAGATATAGGAATCCTTAATGAGGTTGCAGAACACTTTGCACCTTTAAGAGAAAAGGCTATTGAAAGTGGACTGCTAAATCCAAAGGTATTAGGGGTTAATATTAAGACATTAACTTATCAAGTACCAGGAGGAATGTTATCAAACCTTGTGTCTCAATTAAAGGCTCAAAATGCCCTAGATAAATTTGATGAAGTTTTAAAGGAAGTGCCAAGAGTTAGAGAAGACTTAGGATATCCGCCGCTAGTTACTCCTACAAGTCAAATAGTTGGAACTCAGTCTGTGTTAAATGTATTGACAGGAGAAAGATACAAAATGGTACCTAAGGAAGTTAAAGCTTATGTTAAGGGTATGTATGGAAAGTCTACTGTACCAATGAAAGAAGATATAGTTAAAAAGATCATAGGGGAAGAAGAAGTAATTACTACAAGACCAGCAGATTTAATAAAGCCACAATTAGAGGTTATTAGAAATGAGATGAAAGAGTACTTAGAACAAGAGGAAGATGTACTATCTCATGGTTTATTCCCACAGGTGGCAGAAGCATTTTTTAAATTTAGACAAACAAAAAAGTACAAAATAGATAGTGATTATGTTAATATGGAAGAAAAAACTCATCCAGCATAAGAAGGGAGAAAGTATTATGGGAAAGATTTTATCTACTAAGAATGGAAAAATATCTCCATCTATCACTTTAGCCATTACGGCAAAGGCTAAAAAAATGAAGGCTGATGGTATAGATATAGTTAGTTTTGGAGCAGGGGAGCCTGATTTTAACACACCTAAGTTTATACGTGAAGCTGCTATAGATGCTATGGAAAAGGGGCTTACAGGATATACACCTGCATCTGGGCTATTAGATCTTAAAAATGCTATTTGTGAAAAGTTTAAAAGGGATAACAACTTAGATTATAAGGCAGAAAATATTGTAGTATCTAGTGGTGCAAAGCATTCTTTGTTTAATGCATTACAAGCTATTTGCAATCCAGGAGACGAAATTATAGTACCTGTACCATTTTGGGTAAGTTATCCAGAGTTAGTAAAACTTGCAGATGCTACTCCTGTATTAGTTCAAACTACGGAAGAAAATTCTTTTAAATACACAAGGGAAGAATTATTAGATAGCATAAATGAAAATACTAAGGCTATCATATTAAATAGCCCTAACAATCCAACAGGTAGTGTTTATACTAAAGAAGAATTAGAAGAAATAGCTAAGATTGCCATAGATAATGATATATATGTAATATCTGATGAAATATATGAAAAGCTAATGTATGATGGAGAACATGTGAGCATTGCTTCTTTAAATGAAGAAATAAAGGATTTAACTATAGTTATAAATGGTATGTCTAAAGCTTATGCTATGACAGGTTGGAGAATTGGTTACATGGCGGCGAAAAAGGAAATTATAAGCATTATTAATAACGTACAAAGTCATGCCACTTCTAATCCAAATACTATGGCTCAATATGGAAGTATTGCTGCATTAAGAGGTGATGAAGGTCCTATTAGGGATATGGTTTGTGCCTTTGATGAGAGAAGAAAGTTCATGGTAGATAGAATAAACTCTATAGAAAATTTATCTTGTGGTACTCCAAAGGGAGCTTTCTATGTAATGATTAATATTTCAAAACTAAGAGGAAAGACTTTTGATGGATATAAGATAGAAGGTTCTATGGACTTTGCTAACTACTTGTTAGATAAAGCTAAAGTAGCTGTAATTCCAGGTGTTGCCTTTGGTGCTGATAATTATATTAGATTATCTTATGCTACATCATTAGATAATATTAAAGAAGGATTAAATAGAATAGAGGGAGCTATTAAATAAAAAAGGCATACTTCGTATGCTTCGCTATGGAACCCTATGGTTCCCTTCGACGCAACTAAAGTTGCTGAACACCCTCCTTAAAAGAGGTAGGGGAAGTTTTCCCCTACAACCCCTTGATTTTTTACTTATACGGGGTTTAAAAAAATTATAATTTCTTAGTAAGTAAAAAATAGGATGGTTAGTTAAACTAACCATCCTATTTATTTAGTATTATACCACGAGCTAACTTTTCTTTAGTTAATACGACACCAACACAATCTCCAACCTTTAAATCATCAAAGCCTATATTCATACCCCTATTATTTCTTTTAAGAACTAAAATACAATCTTCACTAGTTCCTATAGTATAATCTATTATAGGAGATGAATCATCTAGATGCTGTTCTAAGCGGAAGGTATTATTTTTTTTATCAATACTAATAATCTCTCCATAAGCAAATTCTTCGCCATTTAGAGGACTAGCCTCATTAAAATCTAAATAGGTTTTAGGGTAGGATACTTTTATAAAATCCTTTATACTTATTTTATAATTTAATTTTTCAGGTAAAATATTAATAGGAATATATATGCTATCATCATGCTTTAAAATATTTATATTTCCAAGGTTAATATTTTCTACCATAAAGGGTATATTCTCTAATGTGGCATTTACATTATGATATTGAATTCCAAAAGTTGGAAAAGTTAAAAGGATAATTAGTAAAAGTGCTATTATAAGTTTTTTTACTATCATACATGACCTCCTTAAAATATTATTGTATTTAGATTATGGACAACATAAAAAATATGTATACATTTTTAAAATGAAACTGAGGTGACAAATTGACTATAAAAGATAAATTAAAGGATCTGCCAAAGGAACCAGGCGTATATTTAATGAAAAATGAAAAGGGACAAGTTATCTACGTGGGAAAGGCTAAAGTATTAAAAAATAGGGTAAGTCAGTACTTTAGAAATTCTTCTAACCATACTTCAAAGGTACGAGCCATGGTGGGTCATATAGTTGACTTTGAATATATAATTACAGATTCAGAAATGGAAGCCCTTGTACTAGAAAGTAACTTAATAAAAAAGCATTATCCTAAGTATAATGTACTTCTTAGGGATGATAAACAATATCCCTATATTAAAATAACTATAGGTGAAAAATATCCAAGGATAATTAAGACGAGAAAAGTTTATAAGGATAAGGCTAAATATTTTGGTCCCTATACCCAAGTAAGTGCAGTTAATCAAACTATAGATCTAATAAAGAAGTTTTATCCATTAAGGACCTGTAGAAAAAATTTAGAGAAGAATAATGAAAGGCCTTGTCTTAACTATCATATAAAAAAATGTATAGGCCCATGCACTGGTAATGTGAGCAACGAAGAATATATGAAAATGATAGATGAGATAATACTGTTCTTAAATGGAAAAGATAAAATACTCATTGAAAAGATTGAAGAAAAGATGAAAAGTGCTGCCATGAATATGGAATTTGAATTGGCGGCAAACTATCGAGATCAAATAATGGCTATTAAGGCTATTACGGAGAGACAAAAGATAATAAGTACTTCAGATATAGATCAAGATATAATAGCCGTGGCTAAGGGAACTGAATATGCTTGTGTTATGATATTCTTCATAAGAAGCGGAAAACTAATAGGAAGGGAAAAATATACCCTTTCAAACATAGATGGAGATTCTAAAGGAGAAATTATAAGTTCCTTTGTAAAACAATTTTATTCTGGAACTCCATTTATTCCCAAGGAAATATTAGTAGAGACAGATTTAGAAGATAATGAAATAATAGAAAAATGGCTTAGTACTAAAAAGGATTCTAAGGTTAGTATAAAAGCTCCAAAGCGTGGAGAGAAAAAGGAATTAGTAGATTTAGTCCACAAAAATGCAGTGGAGATGCTAAATGAAGAAAATTTAAGTATAATGAGAGAAAAGGAAAAATCACAGGGAGCTTTAGATGAACTTTCTAAATTATTAGGAATAGAAGGTTTAAAAAGATTAGAGGCCTTTGATATATCCAATACTCAAGGAATTTTTTCTGTAGCATCCATGGTAGTATTTGAAGATGGAAAAAGCAAGAGAAGTGATTATAGAAGATTCAAAATTAAAACTACAGAAAATATTAATGATTATGCTAGTATGCAGGAAGTAATATTTAGGAGACTTAGACGAGGTCTTGAAGAAAAAGAAAAACTCACAAAGGAAAAGGCTCTTATAGGAAAGTTTAACGATTTTCCCGATTTAATATTAGTTGATGGAGGATTAGGCCATGTAAATGCTGCCACAGAAATTTTAAATGCCTTAAATTTAAATATACCAATAGCAGGTATGGTTAAGGATGATAGGCATAGAACTAGAGGTTTAATATATGAGGGAGAGGAAATAAATATACAAAAGCAGGTGAAAGTCTATCAATTAATTGGTAAAATACAAGAAGAGGCCCATAGGTTTGCCATAACTTATCATAAGAGTTTAAGGGGTAAAACTATGGTGGAGTCCATACTAGATGAAATAAAGGGTATAGGACCAAATAGAAGAAAGAGTTTACTTAAGGAATTTAAGACTATAGAAAAAATAAAAGAAGCTTCTATTGAAGAATTGGCTAAAGTAGATGGAATGAATACAAAAGCTGCAAAGGAAGTCTATGACTTTTTTAAAAAGAAAAAGTAGGTGATTAAATGATAAATGTATCAGTAAAAAAGATGGCAGAAGATTTAAATTTAGAAATAATTCACATGCCAGAGGAAGATAAGTTTATAAGTGTATCGGAAATAAATAGACCAGGACTTCAATTGTCAGGATTTTATAAGTATTTCGCATTTGAGAGGGTTCAACTTATAGGTAAGGTAGAATGGACATATTTTAATGACATGAAAGATGAGAAGAAGAAAAAAAGGGCAAATGAATTTTTTAAATACAATATTCCCTGCGCCATAGTTACGAGGAATTTAGAAATACCAAAGGAGCTATTAGAAGCAGCTGAGAAACATAATAAACCACTGTTTAGGACAGATATGGGAACTACTAAATTTGTAAGTAAAGTAATTAATTATTTAGAGGATCAACTAGCTCCCGTAATAACTAGACATGGAGTATTAGTAGATGTATATGGTATTGGTATCCTTATGGTGGGAGAAAGTGGAATAGGTAAGAGTGAGACAGCCCTAGAGCTTATTAAAAGAGGCCATAGATTAGTGGCAGATGATGCAGTAGAAATAAAGAAAAGGGACATGCATGTGGAAGGTAGTGCACCAGAACTTATAAGACATTTTATGGAGATTAGAGGAATAGGCATATTAGATATAAAACATCTATATGGTGTAGGTTCTGTTAGGGATAAAAAGAATATAGAATTAGTAGTGGAATTAAAGAATTGGAAACATGGCCAACAATATGATAGATTAGGTTTAGATGAGGAATACACAAATATATTAGATGTGGAGGTAAGCAAAATAAGTTTACCTATAAAACCTGGTAGAAATTTAGCCATGATCATAGAGGTGGCTGCTAGAAATTATAAGCAAAAGAAGATGGGCTTTAATGCGGCTGAAGCTTTAAGTAACAGGATATTAGGACATACAATGCAATAAATATTAAGACTAAGAATTTTTCTTAGTCTTTTTTTAATTGCAAAAAAGTTTTAGATATATTGCAATCATTGAGAAAATTTTCAGAAAATTTGTTATAATTAAGATAGTAAATATTTACAGGAGGGGGAGGTTTTATGGCCAAGACACTGTTATGCGATGAAAATCTAAGAAAATTAGATGAAGTAATTGAAGAAAACAGAGAAAAGAAAGGTGCACTTATACCTATTTTAAACGAAGCACAAAGAATATTTGGTTGTTTACCACTTGAAGTTCAAAAGAAAATAGCAGAAGAATTAAAGATGCCACTTGCTGAAGTTTATGGAGTTGTTACTTTTTACTCTCAATTCACTTTAGAGCCTAGGGGAGAATACACTATTGGTGTTTGTCTAGGAACTGCCTGTTACGTAAAGGGGTCACAGGATATTTTAGATAAAATTAAAAGAGAGTTAAATATTGATGTGGGAGAAACTTCAAAAGACGGTAAATTTACACTAGAAGCCACTAGATGTATAGGAGCTTGTGGACTTGCTCCTGTAATCATGATTAATGATGATGTGTATGGAAGATTAGTAGAGGATGATATTTCAGATATCTTGAAAAAATATTAAAAAGGGGTGGTTTGGTGAAATCATTAGATGAGTTAGCAAAAATAAGAAAAGAAGCTAAAAATAAAATAGATATAAGAGATTCTAAAGGTAAAGTAAGAATAGTAGTAGGTATGGCTACATGTGGTATTTCAGCAGGGGCTAGACCCGTTCTTTTAACCCTTATAAATGAAGTGAATAAAAGGGGACTTAAGGATGTGGTAGTAAGTCAAACGGGATGTATTGGCGTATGCAGATTAGAGCCAATTGTGGAAGTGTATAAAAGCGGAGAAAATAAGGTTACCTATGTGGAAATGACTCCTGAGAAAGCTAAGAAGATAATCTTAGAACATATAGTAAATGGTAATGTGATAGATGAATACACTATAGGAGCAGTACAGTAGATTTAAATCAAGGGGGGATTTAAATGGATTTTTATAGATCTCACGTATTAGTATGTGGAGGTACAGGTTGTACATCTTCAGGATCTGAGACTTTAATAGATACTTTTAATGAGGAAATAAAAAAGCATGAATTAGAACATGAAGTAAAGATTGTAAAAACTGGATGTTTTGGACTTTGCGAGGTAGGTCCAATTGTAATCGTATATCCAGAGGGAGCTTTCTATGCTCACATTAAAAAAGAGAATGTGGCAACCATAGTAGAAGAACATTTACTAAAGGGTAGAATCGTAGACAATCTCTTATATGAAGATGCTAAGGATGACGATAGGGTACGCTCTTTAGATGAAGTGGATTTTTATAAAAAGCAAAAAAGGGTGGCCCTTAGAAATTGCGGTGTTATAGATCCTGAAAATATTGTGGAGTACATAGGTTATGATGGATATAAGGCTTTAGGTAAAGTCCTCACCACCATGAGTAGAGAGGACGTTATTGATGAAATTAAAAAATCAGGTCTTCGTGGACGTGGTGGTGGAGGATTCCCAACGGGTATTAAATGGGGATTTGCCTATAAGGCTACGGGAGATGAAAAATATGTAGTTTGTAATGCTGATGAAGGAGACCCAGGTGCATTTATGGATAGATCTGTTCTAGAAGGAGATCCCCATAGTGTACTAGAGGCTATGGCCATAGCTGGTTATGCTATTGGAGCTAGACAAGGATACATATATGTAAGAGCGGAATATCCTATAGCTGTTAAGAGACTTGAAATAGCCATAGAACAAGCTAGAAAGTATGAATTATTAGGAGATGACATCTTTGGTACAGGATTCTCCTTTGACGTAGAAATAAGATTAGGAGCAGGAGCATTCGTATGTGGAGAAGAAACTGCCCTACTAAATTCCATAGAAGGTAAGCGTGGTATGCCAAGACCAAGACCACCATTTCCTGCTAATGAAGGATTATGGGGAAAGCCTACACTTCTTAATAATGTGGAAACTTATGCAAACATAGTTCCTATAATATTAAATGGATCTGATTGGTTCTCATCTATTGGTACGGAAAAATCTAAGGGGACTAAAGTCTTTGCATTAGGTGGAAAGATAAATAATACGGGACTTGTGGAAATTCCTATGGGAACTACATTAAAAGAAATCATTTATGAAATAGGAGGCGGAATTCCTAATGAAAAGGCATTTAAAGCCGTTCAGACAGGAGGTCCATCAGGTGGATGTATTCCTGCTAAGAACTTAGATACCCCTATTGACTATGATAACTTAATAGCACTTGGCTCTATGATGGGGTCAGGAGGTATGATTGTTATGGATGAAGACAATTGTATGGTTGATATAGCAAGATTCTTCCTAGACTTTACGGTGGACGAATCCTGTGGTAAATGTCCTCCTTGTAGAATAGGAACTAAGAGAATGCTTCAAATATTAGACAAGATAACTTCAGGCAAAGGAGAACTAGAGGATATAAATAGACTAGAAGAATTGGCTAAAAATATTAAGGAATCAGCCCTTTGTGGATTAGGTCAAACAGCTCCAAATCCTGTATTGTCTACCTTAAGACATTTTAAGAATGAATATATTGCCCACGTAGTAGATAAAACTTGTCCAGCGGGAGTATGTAAAGAATTATTGGCGTACCATATAGATGAAAATCTATGTAAAAAGTGCGGTATATGTGCTAAGAAGTGTCCAGCAGATTGTATAGATGGAGTTAAAGGTAAGGAAGTATTTAAGATAGATAGAGATAAGTGTGTTAAATGTGGAGCCTGTATGGAGGCTTGTCCGTTTAATGCTATAAGTAAGAAATAAAGGGGGCGAAGAGTAAATGGAAAAGGTCACTTTGACTATTGATAATATAAAAGTTTCTGTTCCTAAGGATTATACAGTCCTAGAAGCTGCTAAGGAAGCTAATATAGATATACCTACACTTTGTTATCTAAAGGAAGTAAACGAAGTTGGAGCATGTAGAATGTGCATTGTGGAAGTTAAAGGAGCAAGAGCACTGCAAGCTGCTTGTGTCCATCCTGTAAGTGATGGTATGGAAATAAAAACTAATACTAAGAAGGTTAGGGACGCTAGAAGATCCACGTTAGAATTAATATTATCTAATCATAATAGGGAATGTTTAACTTGTGTTAGAAACAAAAGTTGTGAATTACAATCCCTATCTGAGGAATTAGGTATAAGGGATATTCCATATGGTGGAGCTAAGGTGGAAGGTACTATAGATAGTATATCCCATTCTATAGTTAGGGATTCTAGTAAATGTATTTTATGTGGAAGGTGTGTAAACACATGTAAAAAGGTCCAAGAAATAGGAGTTCTTGATTTTGTAAATAGAGGATTTGACACTCAAGTGGCACCGGCTTTTGATGTGAGTATGATGGATGCTCCTTGTATTTATTGTGGTCAATGTATAGTTGCCTGTCCTGTGGCAGCCCTAAGGGAAAAGGATGATATAGAAAAAGTATGGGATGCCATATCAGATGAAGATACATTTGTAGTAGCTCAAACGGCTCCTGCTGTAAGGGCAGCCCTAGGAGAAGAGTTTGGTTATGAAATAGGAACTAGAGTTACAGGTAAGATGGTAGCTTCTTTAAGAAGATTAGGTTTTGACAGAGTATTTGATACTAACTTTGGAGCAGATTTAACTATTATGGAAGAAGGCCATGAATTATTAGACAGGATTAAAAATAATGGAGTACTTCCTATGATTACTTCTTGTTCTCCTGGATGGATAAGATATTGTGAGTTTAATCATCCAGATATACTAGAGAATCTTTCAACTTGTAAATCACCACATCAAATGATGGGAGCAATTATTAAAAGTTATTTTGCTAATAAGAAAGGTCTTAACCCTAAAAAGATATTTGTAGTGTCCATAATGCCGTGTACATCTAAAAAGACTGAGGCTATGAGAGCTGAAATGAATGTGAATGGATTAAGAGATGTGGATGCAGTACTTACTACTAGGGAATTAGGCCGAATGATCAAACAGGGAAGAATAGATTTTAGAAATTTAGGGGATGAAATGTTTGACCAAGACTTACTTGGCGAATATACTGGTGCTGGAGTTATATTTGGAGCTACTGGTGGAGTTATGGAAGCAGCCCTAAGGACTGTGGCAGAAGTGCTAGAAGAAAAGCCCCTTGAGGACATAAACTTTACAGCTGTACGTGGTATAGAAGATATAAAAGAAGCTCAAGTTAATTTAGGCGGAATAGATGTGAAAGTAGCCGTTGCCCATGGAACTAAGATGGCAGATAAGCTGTTACAAATGGTGAAAAATGGAGAGCGTGAGTATCATTTCATAGAAATAATGGGATGCAGTGGTGGCTGTGTAACCGGAGGCGGTCAACCCCATGTACCTGCTAAGAAATTAATGGATGTGGATGTGAGGGTAGAGAGGGCCAAGGCATTATATGAAGAGGATGAAATCCTACCAGTAAGAAAGTCCCATGAAAATACTATGATTAAGAAATTGTATAAAGATTTCTTAGGACATCCAAACAGTCACAAAGCCCATGAGTTATTACATACTCATTATCACAAGAGAGAAAAGTATCCAAAGGATAAGGTTATGAAATAAAAATAAGATAGTGGCTTTTAGCCACTATCTTTACTAATCTTTTATGATCTTCTCTAAAAAGTTATCATTATATATTTTTGCTACTTCCATAACTTCTACTGGTTTACTAAATAAATATCCTTGAACATAATTACATCCACCTAGTTTTAGACGCTTAAATTGTTCTATATTTTCTATCCCTTCGGCTAATACTTCTAACTTTAAACTATGGGCAAGGGAAATAATATTATCCATAACTGAAATATGCTCTAGTTCTAAGAATTTATCACATAAGGATTTATCTAGTTTTATTTTATCTACTGGTAAAAAGGTTAAATAGCTAAGAGAAGAATAGCCTGTGCCAAAATCATCTAGGGCAATTTTTATTCCTAAGTTTTTTAATTGATTCAGAAATACGATAGTTTCTTCCTTTTTATCTAAAAATATACTTTCTGTAATCTCTATTTCGATATGCTTAGCTTCTACATTGTTTTCCTTTAATTGATCTTTTAAAAATGCAATATAATTTGAATCATTTAATTGTTTTGCTGAAAAATTAATGGCGATTGGTTTTATAGGAACACCTATTTTTTTCCAAGTTCTTATTTGATTGATGGCTTCCTTTGTTACCCAGCGTCCAATTTCAATAATCATGCCATTGTCTTCTGCTATTGGGATGAAAAGTCCTGGTGAGATCCGTTTATTTTTTATCCTTAAAAGGGCCTCGAAACCTACAATTTTACCTGTATAAGTGCATACTTGAGGCTGGTATAGGAGATTAAATCCTTCTTCTTTTATAGCATCCCTTAAAATCCTTTCTATTTGAATCTGTTCCTTTAATTTTTCTGTCATTTCTTTGTTAAAGAACATATAGTTGTTTTTTCCTGCATACTTTACTTTATACATGGCCATATCCGCATTCATAAGTAATTGACTAATTTTGCTGCTATCCAAAGGATACAGAGTAATGCCCATGCTACAGCTTATATAGATTTTATCTCCTTCTATAATTTGTTTATCTTTAAATATATTTATTATCTTTTTCACATAATTTTCAATTTGAATAAGATTATCTTCTCCTTCTATTAAAAGAAGAAATTCATCTCCTCCAAACCTTGATATAAATATCTTTTCGTCTTTTATATGAATCAGCTCTTGTGCCACCTTTTTTAGAACTTTATCACCATATACATGACCTAAAGTATCATTAATTTCTTTGAAATTATCCAGGTCTAGTAATATGACAGCGCCTGATTGTCTTTTATTTATTGATTCTTCAAGTTTTTCAAAAAAGCTTCTTCGATTTGGTAAGTTTGTTAAAGGGTCATTATAGGCAAGGTGCTCTATATATGCTTCTTGCTCCTTTAGTTTTGTTATATCTAGTAAAATACCGTTAATAATCTTTAAATTTTTGTTCTCACAATAGACACCCTTACCACGGATTAACATCCATTTGAGATGGCCATTTTTATCCTTCATCTGTATTTGTGTATATATTTCTTCCTTTTCTCCATTTTTATATTCTGTAAAAGCTTCAATTAACTTTTGTTTAGCTTCTATTGTCAAAATTTTATTAAAAACTTTATTAACTTTTTCTTTTTCCCTAAAGGATATTCCTATAATGTTTTTAGATTCTTGAGATAAATAAATGGTTCTATCCTTTAGGTCAATTTCCCATACAGCACTATTGGTACTTTCAATGGCAATTTCATATTTTTGCTTTAAACTTTCTAATTTACCTGTATAGTTTTGTATTTCATCATATTGGGCTCTTAGTTCTTCATCGGATGCTGTTAACTGCTGATATGCTGCTACTATTTCTTCATTTGATGCTTCTAATTCTTCTTGATACTCTTTTAATTCGTAAAAATAGCCATGAATTTTATCGAGCAGATTATTAGTGGAAATGGTTAGGCCCAAAAAAGGATCATTCTCTACTACAGGCATTCTATATGAAATATTATTATCCAGATCTATTTGATTAATCTTATAATCTAATTGATTTGCAGGTTTTATAATATTTTTATTTTGAACCCATAAAAATATTATAAACATGATAAGGGATATGAAGGATGAAGTTATAAAAATGGTATAAATGGAAGAATAAACTCGTTCCATGGAAAGTCCCATTACAAGAGCACCTACAATTTCTCCATTACTAAATAAGGGAGCTGATAATTCTAGGACTTTAGTATCCATCTTCTCATAGTACCATTCTTTCATACTTACCTTCCCTTGTAAGGCTTCTTTTACCTCTTGTTCTTCATGAGAATCATATACAATACCTATATCTTCTTTATGTGAATCTGCAGTGGCTTTCAGATTTTTATCTACAATAGTTATATAAGTAATATTTTCTTCTTTACCCAATTCTTCAACCAAAGTTTGATAGCTGAATCTTTCTGTTAATCTTTGTACGTTCTCAGCTAAAATCCCTACCTGAACAAAATTTCCATGTGTATTCTTTATAGTTCCATATTTGATAGGAATACCAAACTCTGCATCTGGTCTTATATCCTCCATCAATTCTTTATCTTTACTCAGCATAAAATCATATAGTGGATGGCCTTTATGGGGAACCCAACCTACATATGCTTCTATTGTTGAATATAAAGTTTCTCCATTTTCATTCATCCAGTGCAATTCATCTACATTCAACTCTTCTATTAATTCCATTAAAAATTCATCATCTAAATTTTCTTTGTTTTTTATTACAATTTGTCCTGCTGTTCTAATTTTATCTTCAAACATTTGATCCATTACATCTAAAGCAGCTCCGTTGCCTTCTATTTGTCTAGTTATTTGCTTTACAAGATTGAGTCCATCTTGTTTCATTTGCTCTAATAATAGATTTTTACTTATATAAAAGCTTGCAATGCTTACAGTAAAAACAACCAAGAAAACTATAAATACAGGTATATGTATTAATTTGTATTTATTTACTACATTTTTTTTTATTTCGTCTTTAGGGTTTTCCATAAATTTGCTCCCTTCGTCTATCTCTATTCTAAACACTACATGTATATTTTTTTCTAAAAATACTTTAATTCCAATAATATGAGAATCAAATATTTTCTTTAACTGTGAAAATTCTTATTTTTTGTCATTTTTTGCAAGTGTTATATTAATTATAGCAAGTTCTCATTGTTGCGTAAATCAAAATATAAAAAGGATATGAGGGAAAATGACAAAATTATGAAAAGAATAAAGAAAAGGCTACAAAGGGCATGTAACACCATTATATATGTCCAATCTGAAAATTAAATTTATGGGAGATTTTTTCTTCGATGAGGTTAAGAGATTAGAGTTAAGAGTTGAGGGATAAAAACTATCAACTCTTAACCGTTAGAATGAATCATATAAGTTAAATTTTAAAGTAGGATTTCTATATAGTGGATCTATCATATAAGGAAACATAAGAACTATTTTCTTTTACACTCATATAAGCAGGTCGCATGATTTTTTGGTCGCTTACTATTTGTTCTATTCTATGGGCACACCATCCAGCTATTCTAGCACAGGCAAATAGGGGAGTATATAAGTCTGCTGGAATATTTAACATTTCATAAATAAATCCAGAATAAAGATCCACATTAGCACAAATCTCAAAGTCATGGCCTTTTAGTTCTTTAAACAATTCTTTAGATAAAGATTCTATGGAAGAGTACAAGTTATATTCTTCCATTTTATTTTTTTCTAGGGCTAACTTATGAGCTTTTTTCTTTAATAATTTGGCTCTAGGGTCTGAAATTGTGTATACGGCATGGCCCATTCCGTAAATTAGGCCTTCCTTATTAAAGACTTCTCCTTTTAATATCTTTAGAAGATAATCCTTTAATTGCCCCCTATCCTTTAGATTAGGTACATTTTCCTTTATATTTTCAATCATGCGAAGAACTTTTAAATTGGCACCTCCATGCTTGGGTCCCTTTAGGGATCCTATGGCAGCAGCCATTGTAGAATAAGTATCTGTACCGCTTGAGGATACCACATGGGTTGCAAAAGTAGAATTATTACCACCACCATGTTCTGCATGAATTACTAGACATAAATCTAAGGCTTCAGCCTCTGTTTTAGTATATTTATTGTCTGAACGTATCATGTGTAGTATATTTTGTGCAGTACCAATCCTAGATTTTGGAGAATGAATAAATAGGCTATCCTTATTAAAATAATGGGCTTTAGCCTGGTAACCATAGGATATTATGGTAGGGAATCTAGCCATTAATTGTATACTTTGACGTAATACATTATCAATAGTAATACTATCTGGATTGTAATCATGGGAGTATAATACTAAAACACTCCTTTGTAATTTATTCATTATATCCTTACTGGGAATTTTTAAAATCATATTTTCTGTAAAACCATCTGGTAAATATCTACATTGGTCTAGTAGTTCATTAAATTCTTCTAGTTCCCTTTTGTTAGGAAGTCTACCAAAGAGTAATAAAAAGGCTGTTTCTTCGTAACCACCACGATTTTCTACCTGAAAACCTTCTACTATCTTTTCTATATCTATACCCCTATAATAGAGTTTTCCTTCCTTAGGAATTTTTTTTCCTTTATTCATACTATATCCTTGAACAGAGCCAATATCTGTAAGACCAACAAGTACTCCTGTTCCATTGGAGTTTCTAAGGCCTTGTTTTACGGCATATTTATCGTAATATTTTTGAGGTATATGATTATTTTTTAGAGCTAGTTTAGAAAACTCCTTTATAGCCTCATTTTCATTCAATAAAACCAATTGAATCCACCTCCCCTAGAATAGATTATTTAATAAGATCAATAATTGCATTAGTGTATTCCTTTGTAGTGGCTGTACCACCTAAATCGGCAGTAATCCATTGTCCATTTCCAATAACTGTGTTGACGGCATTTACAATAGACTTAGCTTTTTCCTTTTCACCTAAATAATCTAGCATCATACTTCCCGAAAGAATTAAAGCCGTAGGGTTTGCAATATTTTTGCCAGCAATGTCAGGGGCACTACCATGAACTGCTTCAAATATGGCCATATGATCACCCATATTGGCTCCAGGAACTACTCCCAGCCCTCCCACTAGACCAGCACAAAGATCTGACAAAATATCTCCATAGAGATTCATAGTAACTATAACTTCAAATCTAGAAGGATTTATGACTAATTGCATACACATATTATCAACTATTACTTCTTCTAGTTTGATATTAGGATATTCTTTACTGATTTCGCGGGCCGTATTTAAAAATAGACCATCAGATAATTTCAAAATATTAGCCTTATGAACTACAGTGACTTTTTCTTTATTATGGTCAGAGGCATATTTAAAGGCAGAATGGATAATGCGTGTTGAAGCTTTCTTAGTAATGATTTTTATACTCTTATATTGTTCATCATTAATTTTTTCTTCAATTCCTGCATATAAGCCCTCTGTATTTTCCCTAAATATGACTAGATCCACATTTTTATAAGGGCTGTGGATACCGCTAATATATTTAACTGGCCTTATATTGGCATAAAGATCATATTTTTTTCTAAGCATTACATTAATACTTCTAAAACCGCTTCCTATGGGAGTTGTAATGGGGCCCTTTAAAGCCACCTTATTTTTAGACAGGCTCTCATAAAGGTCATTTGGAACTAATACTCCTGTATTTTCATATACGTTTAAACCTGCATTTACCATGTGCCATTTTATATTTATACCTGTAGCTTCAATTACTTGGCGAGTAGACTCTGTTATTTCAGGACCTATGCCATCTCCAGGAATTAGTGTGACTTCATACATAAAATTACCTCCTTTACTTTAAATTGCCTTTAGCGTAATTCATATATCCTCCTGCTTTTATAATTTCCACATCTCTCTTTGAGCCATTAAATATTAATGGAATTTCCTTACTCTTAGTTTCATTTATAATTAAAATTTCAGAACTATTTTCAAGTTGATAGATTATATTATCTATAATTAAATTATCAGTAAAACTGAAATCATCATATGAAAGAGGACTTTTGAATTCTAATGGAATTATACCTGCATTAATTAAATTTGCCTTATGGATTCTTGCAAAGGACTTGGCAATAACAGCCTTTACTCCTAAATATAAAGGGACTAAAGCCGCATGCTCACGACTAGAACCCTGCCCATAGTTATGACCTCCTATTATAATCCCACCACCATATTTAACACATATGTCCTTAAAATTATCACAGATTGTGCCAAAGGCATAATTGGATAACTTTGGGATATTTGAACGAAATGGAAGTAGCTTTCCATTAGAAGGCATTATATCATCTGTAGTAATGTTGTCTCCTGTTTTCAATAGGACCTTCCCTTCTAATTTGTCACATAAGGCCTTATTTATAGGGAACGGTTTAATATTAGGACCCATAATAACTTTAGCTTCACCCTCATTATGATTAGGAAAAATAAAATAGTTATTGTGTACTTGAAACTTCTCAGGTAAATCTATTATAGGAGAATTACCTAAAGTTGATGGATCAACTAAGAAGCCAGCTAGGGCACTGGCTGCAGCAGTCTCAGGACTTACTAAGTATACTTGGGAATTAGATGTACCACATCGTCCCTTAAAGTTTCTGTTAAAAGTTCTTAAGGATATGGCACCCGTTTTAGGCGCCTGGCCCATGCCTATACAGGGACCACAGGTAGCCTCA
This sequence comes from Anaeromicrobium sediminis, assembly GCF_002270055.1. Taxonomy (NCBI): domain Bacteria; kingdom Bacillati; phylum Bacillota; class Clostridia; order Peptostreptococcales; family Thermotaleaceae; genus Anaeromicrobium; species Anaeromicrobium sediminis. The sequence goes on from NZ_NIBG01000019.1 coordinate 32,968, forward strand.
AGTACTCTAGCACCTGCTCCTATTAAATCACCTAATGCACCGTTATCTGATAACATTTTTAATATATTACTTGAGCCAGGAGAGATGACTAAACTCACATTTGGATGTACCTTTTTACCTTTTAAAATTTTAGCCACTTTCATTAAATCCGTATAGGAAGAGTTAGTACAACTACCTATGGCCACTTGATCTATTTTGATTTTTTCCATATTACATATTCTATCTACATTATCTGGACTATGGGGCTTTGCCACCATTGGTGTAATAAGACTTAAATCTATAATAATTTTTTTATCATAAAAGGCATCTTCATCAGCTTCCATTAAAATAAAGTCTTCACTACGATTTTGACGAATTAAAAAATCCTTTGTAATTTCGTCACTAGGGAATATTGAAGTAGTTGCACCTAATTCGGCTCCCATATTAGTAATAGTAGCCCTATCTGTTAGGGAAAGTTCTTTTATCCCATCTCCAGAGTATTCAATTATATATCCTACTCCACCTTTTACAGATAATTCTTTTAGTATATATAAAATAACATCTTTAGCAGATACCCATTTATTTAAGGAACCCTTAAGTTCTATATTTAAAACCTTTGGAACCTTTAGATAGTAGTATCCTTTAGCCATTCCAATTGCCACATCTAATCCTCCAGCGCCTATACTAATCATTCCAAGAGCACCACAAGTTGGAGTATGACTATCTGAACCAATAAGAATAGCACCAGGTTTACCAAATCGTTCTAAATGTAGTTGATGACAAATACCATTTCCTGCCTTAGAAAATATTATTCCATATTTGGAAGCTACACTTTTTATAAACTCATGGTCATCAGCATTTTCAAAACCTGATTGTAGAGTGTTGTGGTCAATATATGCTACAGATAAATCTGTTTCAATTTTATTTACTTCCATGGCTTCTAATTGAAGGTAAACCATAGTCCCTGTAGAGTCTTGGGTTAAGGTTTGGTTTACTTTTACTGAAATTTCTTCTCCACCTTGAAGAATACCATTTATTAAATTTTTTTCTAATATTTTATATGTGAGTGATTTTTCCATGTGTATTTATGCCTCCTTTTGCATATAGTTGCATATTTGTATTATTGTATGCAATTATACCAAAATGTTTTTTCTAAATCAACAGAAAAATTAAAAAGTTGATAATTGGAAATATTATCCATAAAAATGTAAGGTTTTCACTTTGAATAAATATTTCGATTTAGTTACATATTGGTTACATGAAAAATTAGAACATGTTAATATGTTATAATGTGTATGGAATAATATGTAAAATAAGTGCGTAATGATGAAAAGTTATGATATAATACAAAGTGTAAAAAGTAACAAAAAGGGAGAAAGGATGTAATGGATCATGGAGAGTGTGAATAATGGAAAAGCCATAGTATCTGAACTGGGAAGTGAGTTACATATAGAAATACCATCAGTTAAGAACTGGTTTTTGACAATCTTTTATATGGTATGGCTTGGGGGATGGGCCTTTGGTGAAATAACTGTATTGAAGATGTTATTCAGTGGAGGCGAAAGTGTAGGTACATTTCTTCTAGTATGGTTAACTGGATGGACTATGGGTGGATTTTTTGCCATATTTGTTGTCCTATGGAGCATATTTGGAAAAGAGGAAATATATTTAGATAGAAGTTATATATCCATAAAAAGAGGAATATTTGGTATTGGATCTATGAAAGAATATGATAAAAATTCAATTGAAAACTTAAGGGTATCCGTAATATATGATGGGAATTTATTTAGTGGAAGAAAAAAAAGTATAAAGGCTATTACGGGTATAGGAAATGGTTCCATATGCTTTGATTATGGAATGAAGACCATAAGAGTAGGTGCTTCTATTGAGGAACCAGAAGCAAAGTACTTAGTAAATAAGCTTATGGAATATGAAGTAGGTAAAAAGGAAACTATTTAATTATAGATAAATTATATTATTGAAAGGACGTGATTGTTATGTTAAGAAGAATAATATTAAAAGGTGAGAGATTATAATAATAGGTCAATGATGTATTCTCTCACAGTAAAAGATGTGATAATGACCAAAGGGAGAGAATATGAGCAACATAAAAATTGTACAGTCTAATAAATCTTGGATTGAAAGTAATGCTATTGAAAGTTTAAGAAAGATGGCTAACCTCAAAGGTATTATAAAAACAGTAGGACTTCCAGATCTGCATTTGGGAAAAACTCCTGTGGGAGCCAGTTATTTAACTAGGGATATAATATATCCACACATAATAGGAAATGACATAGGTTGTGGTATAAGCCTTTTTTCAACGGGAATAAAAAGAAGAAAGGTTAAGACTGATAGATTATTAAAGAAATTAGAAAAAACAGAAGAAGTAAATGTAGAAGAATTAAAAAATATAGATTTACCCTTTAAAGAAAAATTAGGAACTATAGGGAGCGGAAATCATTTTGGAGAGTTGACAGTAATAGATAATATATATGATGAAAGCTCATTAGGAGAAAATCATATAGATAAAAATAAGGTATTTTTGTTAATCCATAGTGGTTCTAGATCTTATGGAGAGCATATTTTAAGGCATTTCATAGAGAATCATTCCTGTGAAAAGGGAATAGAAGTAAATTCTCCCATATTTAAAGAATATATGGATGAACATAATAGGGCCATGGAATTTGCGACTGCTAATCGTGAGCTAATAGCCTATAAAATGAATAGAGCATTAGGTAGTAAAGAAAATAAAAAACTATTAGATAGTGTCCATAACAGTATAAGTTCTAAAGAAATAGATGGACAGATACACTATATTCACAGAAAGGGTGCAGCACCATCAGATGTGGGATTAGTAGTAGTGGCTGGAACTCGTGGATCTAGTTCTTATATTGTAAGGCCAAGGCCAAATTTGATAGATTTTAATTATTCTATAAGTCATGGAGCTGGCAGAAAGTGGTCAAGATCTGGTTGTAAGGAAAGACTTGAAAATATATATTCCAAAAAGGATGTAAGAGAAAATAGATTAAGTTCTAATTTAATATATAGGGATTTAAATTCCGTATACGAGGAAGCACCAGAGGCTTATAAGAATATAGAAAGGGTAATTAAAGATATGGTAGAGGCTAATATGATAGATATAGTAGCAACTTTAAAACCTTTAATTACTTATAAGGTATAGGTTCATGTGGTTACAAATAAGTGCAGGGCAAGGACCTGTAGAGTGTTCCCGTGGTGTATATTTATTTTTAAGGGTACTAGAAAAGGAATGTAGAAGAAAAAATATTAAATTAGATCTTATGGATTATATAAAGGATGAAAAGAAGGATACTTTTAAGTCTGTGTTCTTAAAGCTAAGTGGAGAAAATCTAGAGGAATATACTAATTCCATTAGTGGAACTATACTTTGGATTTGTAAAAGTCCCTATAGAGTAAATCACAAGAGAAAAAATTGGTTTATCCATGTGGAAAAAATTGGTGAAGATGAAACTACCCAGTTTAATAACAAGGACATAAGGATAGAAACTATGCGCTCAAGTGGTGCTGGGGGACAACGTGTGAATAAGTCAGAAACGGCCGTAAGAATTACACATATTGAAACGGATATAAGTGTTATAGCCAGAGAAGAAAGAAGTCAATATCAAAACAAAAAATTGGCCATGGCTAGGCTTGAAAGAGCCCTTAAAGAAATGAAAGAGAAGAAGATTAAAAAAGTAGATGAAAATAGATGGAATTCCCATAAGGAAATTGAAAGGGGAAATCCAGTTAGAACATTTAAAGGAAAAGAATTTAAAGAGGTTAAATAAGCAAAAAGCCACCTTTATACTTAGTGTATTAAAGGTGGCTTTTAGTTTTTCTTGTGCTATAATTAATAAATAGGCAATATGAAAGTGTGGAGGAAAAAACATATGAAAAAAGAGATAATGGAATGGATAAAATCCATAGGATTAGCAATTGTCATTGCACTTGTAGTAACTTCCTTTGTGACTACTATACAAGTGTATAGTGTGTCCATGAATCCTACCTTAGTAGAAGGGGATAAATTAATTTTATTAAATAGTAAAAGTGTAGAATATAAAGATATAGTAGTAGTTAATACGGATATAGAACTTTCCAAAAGTGAATTGAAAAAGTTAGGTTTTATGGAAAAGTTAAAGGGAGAAACTACTAAGAAATTAATTAAAAGGGTCATTGCTACAGAAGGAGATAAGTTAGTAATAAAAGATGGAGACGTTTATGTGAATGATGTTAAGTTAGATGAGGATTACATAAAAGAGCCTGGAACTTGGCCAGAAATTGAGATAGATAGTATATCAGAAAATCAAATATTTGTTATGGGAGACAATAGAAATAATAGTATGGACAGTAGACAATTAGGACCAATAGATAAGAGTGAAATTGTAGGAAAAGCTCTTATAAGAATATATCCTTTTTCAAAGTTTGGAACAATAAAGGCGGCTAATTAAAGTCGTCTATTTTTATCCCTAAGAAAATTGTAATATCTCAAAGTATGAGGATAAAAAAGAAGGGGTTGTAGGGGAAGGAGTCACCTGCCTCTTTAAAGGAGGGTGCTCAGCAACTTTAGTTGCGTCGAAGGGAACCATAGGGTTCCATAGCGAAGCATACGGAGTATGCATTTCTGTAAAAAAATTACTATATAATAGGTTACTTGAAAACATATTTATTAAAATGTAAAATAATAATAATATTGGACGAGGTGGAGATTATGAACAAAAGAATAGGTGTAGTTGCAGTACTAGTAGAAAGCAACGAAAGTATTAGCAAAGTAAATGATTTATTTTTTAAATTTAAAGATATAATTGTGGGAAGAATGGGTATCCCATATAAGGAGAAATCAGTAAACGTTATTTCTATAATAGTAGATGGAACTACGGATGATATAAGCTCTTTAACAGGTAACCTAGGGCGATTAAAAGGAGTTACTGTGAAAAGTGCTTTAACTAAAAAATAATAGAGGTGGAGATGCTTAGATGGAAAATACACCAAGAAGTAATAGACTTCATATAGCCATATTTGGAAAGAGAAATGTGGGAAAGTCTACACTTATTAATGCTCTTACAAAACAAGACATAGCCCTTGTTTCAAATGTGGCAGGAACTACAACGGACCCTGTATATAAGGCTATGGAAATACTACCAATAGGACCTGTGGTTATAATTGATACGGCAGGGATTGATGACGTAGGTGAACTAGGGGAGTTACGTATAGAGAAGACTTACCAAGTTTTAAATAAGACAGAATTAGCTGTAATAGTTATTAATGGCAATGAGGGTGTAACTGAGTTTGACCAAGATATTATTAAAAGGGTTAAGGAAAAAAATATTCCTATAGTAGGTGTTATAAATAAAGTTGACATACATAATGTAGATGATACTACTATAGGGGATTTAAAGAAAAAGTACAATATGCCATTTGTTAAAGTAAGTGCTCAAAATAACAAGGGAATTGACCTATTAAAAGAGGCCATTATTACTTATGCTGATTTAGAAACTCACGAAAGAAAAATAGTAGGAGATTTAATAGATCCAGGGGACGTGGTTGTATTAGTAACTCCTATTGATAAAGCAGCACCAAAGGGAAGATTAATCCTTCCACAACAGCAAACTACAAGAGATGTTATAGACCATGGAGGGATTGTGGTAATAGCAAGGGAGACGGAATTAAAAGAAGCTCTAAAGGCACTAGGAAAAAAGCCTAGACTTGTAATAACAGATTCTCAAGCCTTTAAAAAAGTTGATGAAGATACTCCTGATGATATACCTTTAACTTCTTTTTCAATTTTATATGCAAGATATAAGGCTGACTTAAAATCTCTAATAAATGGAGTTAAAAAGATTAGAGAACTAAAGGTGGGAGACAAGGTACTAATTTGTGAAGGATGTACTCATCATAGACAGGATGGAGATATAGGAAGGGATAAAATTCCTAGATGGCTAGAGGGTATGGTAGGAGGGAAACTTAATTTTGAGTGGACTAGTGGAACCTACTATCCAACTAGTGATAAAATCCATAATTATGATTTAATAGTTCACTGTGGTGGATGTATGTTAAATCCTAAGGAAATGGAATTTAGAGTTAAGGAAGCTAATAGTGAAGGTATTCCTATAGTAAACTATGGAATATTAATAGCAGAAGTAACGGGAATATTAGAGAGGGCCCTAAAGCCCTTTCAAGTATAAAAAAAGGGTGGATAAAATTATCCACCCTTTTTTTATAGTGTTTCGTCACCTGGTTGCCAGTTAATAGGGCATAAACCTCCAGATTGGCAAGCTTGTAGAACTCTTAGAGTCTCATCTACACTTCTTCCCACATTTAAGTCATGGACTACAGAATATTTAATATTTCCGTCAGGATCTATTATAAATAGACCTCTTACGGCAATACCTGCTTCTTCCATGTACACTCCAAAATCTTTAGATACTTGGTGGGTCATGTCAGAAGCTAGAGGGTACTCTAACTGTCCAAGACCATTAGCATCCTTAGGAGTATGAATCCATGCCTTATGGGAAAATTCACTATCAGTACTAACGCCTAGTACCTCTGCATTTAATTTCCTAAAATCTTCAATTTTATCGTTAAATGCAGTTATCTCTGTAGGTCAAACAAATGTAAAATCTAGTGGATAGAAAAACATAACTAACCACTTTCCACTATAATCTTCTAAAGATACACTTCCAAAGTTTTCTCCCTTTCCGTCAATTGTTTTTAACTTAAAGGAAGGAGCTTTTTTTCCAACTAATCTTTCCAAAATAAAATCCTCCTTATATATGTGTTACCTATCTAGTTATATAGTTACCAAAAAAGTTAATATTATAAACAGGAAAAAATAAAAAAATATTATTTCAATAAAAATTACAATAAAAATTAATAGAATATGCATAAGGAATTTTTAATAGATATAAGTAGGAGGTGGTAGGTTTGAGTGGTAAAGGTAGGAGCTATTTTGTATCTATTTTAATTTTCATACTTATATTATTCATAATAATTGGCCCCTTTTATTTTATATATGTGAAAGAACAAATAAAAAATAATACTATAAAAAAGGAAGAATATTCATTTAAAGGAGTAATAAGCTTTTGGGATTACCCAAAAACTAACACTCAAACGGGAAGTCGATACGGATGGATATTGAAAAAGATAAAGAGATTTGAAAAAGAAAATCCTGGAGTATATATAGAATTTAAACCATTATCAAGGAAGACGGGGCATATGTTATTAGATACGGCTGTCGATACGAAAACTTATCCTGATATAGCTCCTGTAGCTACGGACATGAGGATTATATCTAAGGGGTTATTAGAAAATGTAGATAAATTTATGACGGAAGAGGAGGTTAAACAATATAAAACAGATGCCATAAAGGCAGTAAAATGTAAGGGGAAAATTTGGGGGTTTCCTTATACTATGAGTACCTATAACCTCTTATTAAATGTAGAAATGTTTAATGAAAGGGGAATTGAAATTCCTAAGGAAGGAAATTGGACCTATGATGAATTTGTAGAAACTCTTAAAAAACTTACAGTGGATGAAAATGATGATGGAAAGATGGATTATTATGGATTTAATGCCTATATAGGTGTAAATGATTATAGTCTTTGGGGAATACTTCTATCAGATGGAGGAGAAGTATTTAATAATAAGGGAGAATATATATTTAATGATAGTAAAGCCATAAGTGGGGTAAAAAGAATAGTAGATCTAAAAAATAAATATAAGGTAGTACCAGATGATTTTGGAGAAAGTTCAGAAATAGAGGCTTGGAAAAGTTTTTATAAAGATAAAAAAATTGGAGTATATCCTGCTGGAACCTGGGCTGTAAATACTCTAACTAAAGCCTACGAATCGGGAGAAGGATTTGAATTTGAAGTTGCAAACTATCCTACAGGTAATAGGGAAAAAACCATATCAGCAGCTAAAGTAACTTCTGCCTATGGAATTTTTAAGCAGGAGGATGAGGAAAAATTAAAAATGTGTGTGAAGTTTTTAAAATTTTTATCAAAGGATGAATACCAAAGGTCCTTAAATGAAGTGGGGGTATTTCCTGTGAAGAAAGACATAGAAAAAATATATACGGGAAATGCTAAAATGGACTTTGTAGAGCAAAATCTTAAATACACTAAAAATATATCTAATCCAAATTGGAATATTACTCAAGAGTATTTTTATAGCCAATTAAGGCAGATACTTCTTAAAAATAAAAATGTAAAAGAAGCATTAGACCAGGCTAAAAATAAAATAGATACTTATAGAAGTATTAAAAAAGAATGATTTTCATTTAGCACCTTTTAATGATATACTTTATTTAGAATAATGAAGGTTTAGGAGTTGAGATTTAGTGGATATAAAGCGAATATATGATAGATTAATAGAAGTGATAGATAGAGATAATATAAGAGAAAAGGAAATTATGTCAAAGCATACTTCCTTTAAAATAGGCGGGCCTGTAGATATTATGATTTTGCCAAAGACTGTGGCAGAAGTAAAGCATGCCATAAAAGTCTTTAAAGAAGAGGAAGTAAAATATTATGTTATGGGTAATGGGAGTAATTTATTAGTAGCAGATAAGGGAATAAGAGGAGCTATTATAAAAATTGGAGATAATTTTAATAAGGTAGATGTGGAAGATGAAAAGATAACTGCACAGGCAGGAGTACTATTATCTGCACTTGCCAATGTGGCCCTTAAAAGTTCTCTTAAAACTTTTGAATTTGCCAGTGGTATACCAGGAACTCTAGGTGGTGCAGTTACTATGAATGCAGGGGCCTATGGTGGTGAAATGAAAGATGTGGTAACGGGCGCTTCTGTTATAGATAAGTTTGGAAATGTGGTTTATCTAAATAATGAAGAATTAGGATTTGAATATAGAAATAGTAATGTGCAAAAGGAAGGGTATATAGTTTTAGAGGTAGATATCCAGTTAGAAAAGGGAATTTATGAAGAAATACAAAATACAATAAAAGACTTGACTAAAAAAAGAACTACAAAGCAACCCTTAAGCCTACCAAGTGCAGGAAGTACTTTTAAGAGACCACCTGATCATTTTGCTGGTAAGTTAATTCAAGATGCAGGATTAAAGGGAGTAAAAGTAGGGGGAGCACAAGTGTCAGAATTACATAGTGGGTTTATTGTCAATGTGGATAATGCCACTGCTAAGGATGTATTAGACTTAATAAGATTAGTTCAAAAAACTGTAAAAGATAAGTTTGGAGTATGTTTAAATCCAGAAGTAAAAATCATTGGTGAAATAGATTAAAGTGGGACAGTTTTTAACTGTCCCTTCAAAATACCTAAGAAAAGAGGAATATATATGAAACTTATAGGTGATTATCATACACATACCATATATAGTCATGGGAAGGGTACTATAGAAGACAATGTTAATATGGCCATAGAGAGAGGCCTTAAAGAAATTGCCATAACAGATCATGGATATGGTCATTTCCTATATGGAATTAAAAAAAGTCGTATAGCTGAAATGAAAGAAAAAATTGCAAATATAAATAAAAAACAAGATAAGGTAAAAGTAAAGTTTGGAATAGAAGCTAACATATTAGGCTTTGATGGCAGGTTAGATGTGGAAAAGGAAATACTAGATAGTATAGATATAGTTCTAGCAGGATATCATTTTGGTGCCCTATCTAAAAATTTTATAGACGATAGTATAATTCATGGAAGGAATTTGTTAGGCAGATATGTAACTTATATGGATAAGAAAAATAAGATTATAAATACAGACACGGTTATAAAGGCCATGTATAATTATAATATAGACATACTTACCCATCCAGGGGATAAGGGGTGTGTATATATGAAGGAAGTGGCAAAGGCTGCAGCTGAGACTAATACATTACTTGAGATAAATAGTAGCCATTCGTATTTAAGAGTAGAAGATATAAAGATTGCAATGAAGGAAGGAGCCATGTTTGTCATAAATAGTGATGCCCATAGACCAGAGCATGTGGGAGTAGTGGAACGTGGAATAAAGAGAGCTATAGAAGCAAAACTTCCTATAGACCGAATTGTTAATGTTGAGTGATGAACAGGAGGAGATAAGTATGAAATTTGTTATTATTACAGGTTTGTCAGGAGCTGGAAAGAGTCAAGCTATGAAATGTATGGAGGATTTAGGTTTTTATTGTGTGGATAATCTTCCATCTGCTTTAATACCAAAATTTGCAGATCTTTGCTTTCATGCTCAAGGAGAAGTAGAAAAAATTGCATTGGTTATAGATATTAGGGGTGGTATGTTCTTTAATGATTTAAAAAAGAGTATTGACCATCTAAAAGAAGAAGGTTATGAGTGTGAAATATTATTTTTAGATGCATCAAATGAAGTATTAATTAAAAGGTTTAAAGAAACTAGAAGAACTCATCCTTTAAATCCTACAGGTTCAATTATAGAAGGAATTCAGTTAGAAAGGGAGAAAATAGCCTATTTGAAGAAAATGGCAAATTATATAATTGATACATCTAATTTAACTACTGGACAACTGAAAAACGAAATTAAAGACATATTTGTAAAGGGAATTGAAAGTAAGAATATAACCATATCTATTCAATCCTTTGGATTTAAAAAGGGCATATTGTTAGATGCAGATTTAGTATTTGATGTGAGATTTTTACCAAATCCCCATTATATAGATGAATTAAGGGAGTTTACAGGAAATGATAAATCCATTAGAGAATATGTGATGAAATGGCCTGAAAGTATTGAATTTGTAAATAAATTAAATGATATGATAGATTTTTTAATTCCATATTATGTAAAAGAGGGCAAAAACCAACTAGTAATAGCCATAGGGTGTACAGGTGGAAAACATAGGTCTGTAACAGTAGCTAATATACTTTATGAGACTTTAAAGGAAAAGGGCCATAGAACTACTATAAATCATAGAGATATAAAACCTTTATAAGGGAGAAAATTAATGTTTGGAATAGGGAATAAGTTTATATTAATTATGATTTTATGTAGTACTCTCTTAATGGGAACGTTCTTAGGTATATTTTTAGGTGTAAGTTATGTTAGATATATTAGAAGAATTATAAGACAAAGGAAAAACAATAAGAATGGTTTAAAAAAGGCTCCTAAAATAGTAGTTATTGGAGGGGGAACGGGACTTTCAGTACTCCTTCGTGGTCTTAAGAATTTTACTTCAAACATTACGGCCATAGTCACCGTGGCTGATGATGGTGGTGGGTCTGGCATATTAAGAGAAGATTTGGGCATGTTGCCACCTGGAGATATAAGAAACTGTATATTAGCCTTAGCAGATACGGAGCCCACCATGGAAAAACTACTACAATATAGATTTACAGAAGGAATGTTAAAAGGCCAGTCCTTTGGTAATTTATTAATAGCTGCCATGAATGGCATATCAGATAATTTTGAAGAGGCCATAAAAAAGATAAATAAGGTTTTGGCAGTAACAGGTCAAGTACTGCCTGTTACTTTAGAAGATGTTACTTTATTTGCAAAACTTAAAAATGGAAGTGTCATAAAGGGTGAGTCACAAATACCGGTTAAGGTAAAAGAATTAGAGTCAAAAATAGATGAAGTTTTTATGAAACCTAATAATGCAAAAGCACCAGATGAATGTGTTTTGGCTATTTATGATGCTGACATTATTGTTTTAGGACCAGGAAGTCTCTACACCAGTATAATTCCAAATCTTTTAGTTAAAGATATGATAAAAGCCATAAAAAGATCTAGTGCTAGTATTGTATATATTAGCAATGTTATGACCCAACCAGGGGAAACGGATGAATATACGGTGGAGGATCATGTTAATGAGATAAATAAGTATCTAAAGGGAATAGATATAGATTATATCTTTGTGAACAATGAAAATATACCTACAGAAGTTTTAGAAAAATATCATAAGGATGGAGCTAAACCTCTATTATTAAATGAGGGTGAAAAAGAAAAATTACAAGGTCATCATATAAGGGTAATAGAAGGAGACTTTGTAAATATAAAGAAAAACTATATAAGGCATGATGCCCAGAGAATTTCAGAAAAGTTAATTCATATTTTTCAAAATGAAAAAAGGTAAAAGCTATCCACTAGGTGGTTTAACAATCTATCTATTTATTTAATAAAGTATAAAATTTATTCAAGATTTATATATGTGAATACATATACTTATAGTAGGCAGGTTGTTGGATGGTTCTAAAACTTTCTGTTCATATAAAAACTCTAATTATTCAACACCCTAGACATTAATAGGAGGTGTAGCATAGTGAGAGAGGAAGTGAGCTCTGGAGGAGTAGTCATATTTGGAAATGCCATATTACTTTTAAAAAAATATAATGGTGACTGGGTATTACCTAAGGGAAAAATAAAAAAGAATGAAAGCAGATCTGAAGCGGCCATACGAGAAGTATATGAAGAAGGAAGAGTAAAAGCCGAAATTATGGATTATATAGATAAAATAAAATATTCTTTTAAAAATTGTTGGAATGAGTATGAAGTAGTAGAAAAGACAGTTCATTGGTATTTAATGAAAACTAAATCTATGAATTGTGCACCATTAAAAGAAGAAGGCTTTATAGAAGCTAGATTTGTTCATGTGAATAGGGCTTTAGGCATGGTGAAATATGATGATGAAAGATATATAATTAAAAAAGTCCTAGATAAAATTAATAGAGAAAAACTTTCTTAATAAAAAAGAGTAATTTAGGCATATTAGAGTTAAGGGGGTAGGGAAAAAATCCTAACATATAACCCTTAACTCTAAATTAAAATTTAGTTTTATTTTATGAATCTTTAGGAATAAAGGATGAACAATAGGTATCGTCACTGCAATTGGTCATTCTACCAGTTTCAGTAATGACTTCTATTTTTTCTGCTTGACAATAATTATCATAATTGTGTTTGCAATTAGACACGTGGCATTCTACTACCATGTTATGTGGATGCATAATAAAACCTCCTTTAAATATAGTATTCATAATAAAAAATTATATATTACCATAAAAAAATAGATTAAGAGGAACAATTTTCAAAAGAAAAAAGTTGACTTGTATGCTATAATAGTGTAAAGTTGTTTTTCTGACCCAAATAAAGCAGGTGTTAATAATGTCATTTTCCATGAGAACTAAAAATGAATTATCTAGAGAAATGCCAGAAAATAAATGTTGTCAATTAGCAGAATTATCTGCTTTGATAAGGATGAGTGGAACTATTCAATTAGCTGGGTTTCAAAAGGTAAATATTAAAATAGTAACTGAAAACGCTGCCATAGCAAGGAAGATATTTACCCTTATAAAAAAATGTTTTGGTATACATACCGAACTAAGAGTAAGGAAAAATAAACTACTGAAAAAAAATAATCATTATGTTATTATTATTAGTAGTGAGGCAGGAGCTAATGAAATTTTGACAGATGTGGGAATACTACGTTGCAAGGAGAATACGTTTTCCTTGGACTATTCCATCCCTCAAAATTTAATAGAAAAGAATTGTTGCAGGAGATCTTATGTTAGAGGAGCCTTTTTAGGAGCAGGTTCTGTAAGTGATCCAGAAAAAACTTATCATTTAGAATTTGTAAATAATAGCGAAAAACATAGTGAAGATTTAAAGGAACTGTTATGGCAATATGATTTAAGTGCCAAAACTGTCATTAGAAAAAATAGTCATATAGTATATGTAAAAGAAGGCGATTGCATAGTAGATTTACTAAATATAATGGGAGCTCATGCTGCCTTACTGAAATTAGAAAATATAAGAATAGTGAAAGAAATGAGAAATAATGTAAATCGAATAGTAAATTGTGAAACGGCTAATTTAAATAAAATAGTTAATGCTTCAATTCGTCAAATAAATAATATTGAATATATACAAAAAACCGAAGGTTTTAAAATCTTGCCTGATAATTTAAGAGAAATTGCTGAAGTTAGATTAAATTACAGAGAAGCAAGCTTAAAGGAACTTGGTCAAATGTTAGACCCTCCCGTGGGAAAATCGGGAGTTAATCACAGATTACGAAAGATAGAAAAAATAGCAGATAGAATTAGAAGTGGGAAAGGGGGGGCAAAATGATACAAAAGGACTTTCAAATAGAGAGCAAGCTTGGATTACATGCTAGACCAGCAGCATTATTTGTTCAATTGACAAATAAGTTTTCATCAGACATAATTGTGGGCAAAGAAAACAAGATAATTAATGGAAAGAGTATAATGGGTATCATGGCTCTAGGCGTGTCAAATGGTGAAACCATAACTGTTAAGGTAAGTGGTGTAGATGAAAAAGAAGCTATGGCTGAAATTGAAGATTTCTTACTAAACAAGATAAATGGATAAGGCTACTATTAAAGTAGCCTTATTTTTGTTTTTGGCAAAATTATATACATATCATCATAAATATGTATATCCATCATAATACCTATATTTTGTAAAAACAAAAAAATAATCCATAAATACTAAAATTTTCATAAAATAGAGGAATTTTATTTGTTTTGAAGAATATATTTATACTATGATTAGACAAATTATTAGTTAATATGCAGTAATGGAAAGACTTTTGTTTTGGAGGTATACATGATAAAGCTAAAGACCAAGTTCCTACAAGAAGATATGATTTTAGCCAATAATATATATACTAAAAATGATGAAATACTCCTAGGTGAAGGTATACAGCTAAAGCAAGTTTACATAGACAAACTTTTGGAGTTAGGTATAAGTGAAGTATATGTACATATTCCTAGTACGGAAGATATAGTAGTGTCTGATGTTATTAAGGAAGAAAATAGAAGAAAAGCCCATAATATAATTAGGGAAACTATGAAAAATATTTGTTCTGATGGGGATATTAGAATGAAGAAGATAGGAGAAATAGTAGATAAGATTATTGAAGATCTCTTAAGTAATGATAGTATTATAGTAAATTTGTCCCTAGTAAGGTCTATAGATGACTATACCTTTTCTCATTCAGTAAATGTATGTGTATATGCTTTAATAATTGGTATAAGTTTAGGTTATAAAAAAGAGAATCTAAAGGAATTAGGAGTAGGAGCTATCCTACATGATATAGGGAAAATGCTAATAAATCCTCAGGTATTAAATAAACCAGGTAAATTAACTGAAGATGAGTATGAGTATATAAAAAGTCACACTAAACTTGGCTATGAAATAGTTAAGGACAACAAGAATATAAGTGAATCCAGTGCACAAATAATACTAACCCATCATGAAAGGTTTGATGGAGATGGTTATCCCCTTAAACTTAAAGGAGAGGAAATAAGGGAATATTCTAAGATAGTTGCCATATGCGATGTTTATGATGCCCTAACCTCTGATAGAGTCTATAAGAGTAAAGAATTACCTCATAAAGTGGTAGAGTATTTAATATCCATGGGACATCATCAATTTGATTATGATTTAGTGAAGAAGTTTATTACACATATACCTTGTTATCCTATAGGAACTATACTAAAGTTAAGTACTAATGATGTGGGTGTAGTTTCTGAAATATATGAAAAGTATCCAAATAGACCCCTTGTAAGATGTATTTCAAAGGAGAAGGGGATAAAGGATGTTAGTTTACTTTATAATCCTTCCATAGAAATAATTGGGGTATTAGAGAAATTGTAATATTTTTTGGTATAATAATAGATATGAATTATTCATATCTATTTTTTTTTTATATAGATAAGCTACTTCCAATCTGAATGTATGTGAACTCACTTCGGTCATATAAATAAAAACGTTTATAAGGTAAGTCACTATCAGACTATAGGGAGTGAATATTATACTTACTATAGAAGGTTCACAATTGTTTGCAGCATAGGATGTTCTGATGTTCCACCTTCTAAAATTTTTTATTTATATTTCCTTGTAAGTAGCTAAAGTTATTGAATTTGGAAGTGGGATATATATAGCTCACAAAAGTAAAGGGGGGATTTTGTGTCAAACTTTGTTCATTTGCACTTGCATACAGAGTACAGTTTACTTGATGGAGCAACTAGAATAAAAGATCTTATAAAAGAAGCCAAAGAAATGGGAATGAAAGCTGTGGCTATTACAGACCATGGAAGTATGTTTGGCGTAATAGATTTTTATAAGGAGGCAAAAAAGCATGGAATTAATCCTATAATAGGATGTGAAGTATATACGGCAAAGAGAACTATGTATGACAAGGACCCGGTTAAGGATAAAAAAATGGGTCATTTAGTTTTATTGGCTAAAAATAATGAGGGATATAAAAATTTAATTAAGTTAGTATCGAGAGGATATACTAAAGGCTTTTATTATAAGCCTAGAATTGATATAGATATATTAAGGAAACATAGTGAGGGCCTTGTGTGCTTAAGTGCATGTATTGCAGGAAGTGTACAGACAAAATTATTGAATGACGATTATGAAGGTGGAAAGAAAGAAGCACTAGAATTAGAAAAGATATTTGGAAAAGGTAATTTTTATCTAGAAATTCAGGACCATGGTATTGAGGAACAAAAAAAGATTAATGAATTTTTATTTAAATTAAGTGGTGAAACTAACATACCATTAGTAGCAACTAATGACGTGCACTATTTAAAAAAGAGTGATGCAGATGTTCATGATGTGCTCATATGTATACAAACGGGAAAAACTGTAGATGAAGAAGAAAGAATGAAGTTTCCTAGTGATGAATTTTATTTTAAATCGGAAGATGAAATGAGAAGATTATTTCCAAATCATCCTGAAGCTATTGAAAATACACTAAAAATTGCTAATATGTGTAATGTGGAATTTGATTTTAATACTATTCATTTACCTAATTATGAAGTGCCAGAGGAATATTCTAAAAAACAATACTTGAGAAAACTTTGTGAAGATGGATTAAGAGAAAGATATAAAGAAATTGATGATCAATTAAAGGATAGATTAGAGTATGAAATAAGTACCATAGAAAATATGGGATATGTGGAATATTTCCTTATTGTATGGGATTTCATAAGATATGCTAAGGATAATAATATAATGGTAGGGCCAGGACGTGGTTCTGCAGCTGGAAGTATCGTAGCATATACTTTAGGAATTACAGATATTGATCCTATAAAATATGGACTTATATTTGAACGTTTTTTAAATCCAGAGAGGGTAACTATGCCCGATATAGATATTGACTTTTGCTATGAAAGAAGGCAAGAGGTTATAGATTATGTTATAAGAAAATATGGACAAGAAAAGGTTGCTCAGATTATAACCTTTGGAACTATGGCTGCAAGAGCTGCCCTTCGAGATGTGGGACGAGCCATTAATGTGCCCTATGCTAAGGTAGATTCCATAGCAAAGGAAATTCCTATGCAACTGGGAATTACTATTGAAAAGGCCATAAAAATAAATCCTAAGTTTAAAGAAATATATGATTCAGATTCGGAAGCAAAATATTTAATAGATGTGGCCCTGGCTTTAGAAGGAATGCCTCGTCATGCATCAACCCATGCAGCAGGTGTTGTTATATCTAAAGAAGCCATAGATGAGTATGTGCCCCTTTACATGCACAATGATGCCATGTCAACTCAGTTTACAATGACTACCCTAGAAGAACTAGGTCTACTAAAAATGGATTTTTTAGGACTTAGAAACTTAACTGTAATTAGGGACGCGAAAACTTTAATTGAAGAGAAGTATAATGTGAAAATTAATTTTTCTAATATGGAATATGATGACCCTAAAGTATATGAATTAATTAGTAAGGGAGATACTTTAGGAGTATTTCAGTTAGAAAGTTCTGGTATGAGACAATTTATGAAGGATTTAAAGCCTGATTGCTTTGAAGATATTATAGCGGGAATATCCCTGTATAGACCAGGGCCTATGGATTCTATTCCAAAGTATATAGAGTATAAAAAAAATCCAAGTAAAATAGAGTATGTCCATGAAAAACTAGAACCCATATTAAATGTTACCTACGGATGTTTAGTTTACCAAGAGCAGGTTATGCAAGTAGTAAGGGATTTGGCTGGTTTTTCCTATGGTCGAAGTGATTTAGTACGTCGTGCCATGGGTAAAAAGAAAATGGATGTAATGGAGCAGGAAAGAAAGCATTTTATCCATGGAAAATTAGATGAAGATGGAAATGTGGAAATTTCAGGGTGCATAGCTAATGGAGTAGATGAGAAGGCTGCAAACCAAATATTTGATGACATGGTTGAATTTGCAAAGTATGCCTTTAATAAATCCCATGCAGCAGCCTATGCCGTACTAGGTTATGAGACGGCTTATTTAAAGACCTATTATCCAGTAGAATTTATGGCTGCATTAATAACTAGCGTAATGGGTAATTCAGATAAAGTGGGAGAATATATACAAGACTGTAGGAAGAAAAACATAAAAATATTACCTCCTCACATAAATGAAAGCTACGAGAAGTTCACTGTGGAGGATGGCAAGATAAGATTTGGATTATTGGCAGTAAAAAATGTAGGATCTAATGTGATACAGGCAATAGTAAATGCAAGAAAAGAAAAAGGAAAAATTATTAGCTTTAATGATTTTTGTGATAAAATAGACATAACCCAAATTAATAAAAGGGCAATTGAGAGTTTAATAAGGGCTGGAGCCTTTGATAATTTAGATGCTAATAGGGCACAACTCCTTGCAGTCTATGAAAAGGCTATAGAATCTGCACAACAGGATAGGAAAAGAAATGTGGAAGGACAGTTTTCCATGTTCCAAGGTTTTGATAGTGCCATGAAAGATAGTATAACTTTTCATTATCCTAATCTAGGTGAATTTCCACAAAAAGTATTATTATCTATGGAAAAGGAAATGGTAGGCCTTTATGTAAGTGGACATCCCCTGTCCACCTATGAAGAAAAAATAAAGGAAGTTACCTCTTCTAATATATTAAATTTAAATAATTCTATTCAAGATGGAAAATTAGATGGTAAAAAAGTTCGATTAGCTGGTATAATACAAGGAAGACAAAATAAGATTACAAGAAATAATCAAATAATGTCCTTTTTAACATTAGAGGATTTAACTGCCAGTATGGAAGTGTTAGTTTTCCCAAAGGTATATTCTAAGTATGAAGAACTCATATATGAAGATAATATTGTTATAATCGATGGAAGACTAAATTGTAGAGAAGATGAAGATCCTAAACTTATTGCAGATAAAATAAGACTTCTTACTAATGAAACTGTAGTGTTAAAGAAACTTTATCTAAAAGTAGCAGGTAAAGATGATCCTAAAATTGAAGAAATAAAGACTATCCTTAGAAAGTATAAGGGAGAAAATCCTGTAATTATATATATGGAAAAGGAAAAAAAGAGACTTCAAGCCAATAAAAAATTATGGGTAAATATGGAGGAAAAACTCTTAATAGAACTAAGACAATTATTAGGAGAAGAATCTGTTAAGATAAGATAGACAAAACTCGACAATGTTTTTGAAAAAAAGAAAAGTTGTGGTATAATATAAATTCGTAAATGTAACATACATTAAAAAATAATGAGAGAAAATACTATAATAAGGCTGATAGATTAAATCGAAATAGTAGAAATTGTACAAGTCAAAAAAGGGGGACATACCAGTGTGGATGACAATATACATGGCACATAATAAGAGTGATTCTGATAGAATTCAGAAACTCTTAAATAATGAAGGTTTTTTAGTAAAAATCAGGTCAATCGGAAAAGATAATAAGGTATATGAGGTTATGGTTCCCAATGCTGAGGTAGAAGAAGCCCATCAGGTTATAGTAAATTTGTGTTAAATAAATAACATTAATGGGAAGCCGAAATGCAGCTTCCCTTTATTTTTTAACAATAGATGAAAGTATACAATCATAAAATTGCAAAAATGATATATGAAGTCAACTTTATATTAATTAAAGAAGACTTTTAAATAAATGAAAGGTCTTTGTTTAAGGAGTGAGTATTACATATGAAGAAAATAGGAGTTTTGACAAGTGGTGGCGACTCTCCAGGAATGAATGCGGCCGTAAGAGCTGTAGTTCGTGCTGGAATATATAATGGTTTAGAAGTCGTTGGAATCAAAAGAGGATACGCAGGTCTAATAAATGGAGAAATACAGAATATGGATCTATCTTCTGTTGCTGATATTATCCATAGGGGAGGTACTATCCTAAGAAGTGCTAGATGCTTAGAAATGAAAGAGGATGAAGGATTTAAAAAAGCACTTAATGTAATTGATATATTTGGCATTGAGGGTATTGTTGTTATTGGTGGAGACGGTTCTATGCGTGGGGCAGAGAAATTAAGCAAGGCTGGAATAGCAACAATGGGATTACCAGGAACTATTGATAATGATTTAGCTTATACAGATTATACTATTGGATTTAAAACAGCTGTAAATACAGTACTTGGGGCTATTAGTAACATAAGAGATACATCTGCTTCACATGACAGAGTAAGTATTATTGAAGTTATGGGAAGACATTGTGGAGACATAGCACTATATTCTGGTATTGCTGGTGGGGCAGAAAGCATTATAGTACCAGAAGTAGAATTTTCAGTAGAAGAAATTTGTAAAAGATTAATTCAAAGTAAAAACAGAGGTAAGCGTCATAGTATTATTATGCTTGCAGAAGGTATTGGAAATGCGTATGACATTACAAAGGAAATCCAAGAAAAATCAGGCCTTGAAGCAAGACTTACTACCCTTGGACATCTTCAGAGAGGTGGAAGTCCAGTGGCTTATGACAGAATATTAGCAAGTCGTATGGGAGAAAGGGCTGTTAAGCTCCTTATGGAAGGTAAAAAGAGTAGAGCAATAGGAATCACAGGAACTGATATACGTGACCATGATATTTCAGAAGCTTTAAGCATGAAAAAAGAAATTAATATGGAACTGTATGAACTTGCAAAGGTATTATCAATCTAGTTTATAATCAAATACAAATATAATGGAGGAAGTATGTATGAGAAAAACTAAAATTATCTGTACTATTGGACCAGCTAGTGAAAAGAAAGAAGTATTAAGAGAGTTAATTGACTGCGGATTAAACGTGGCTAGATTAAACTTCTCCCATGGAGATCATGAAGAGCATAAAGCACGTATGGATGCCATAAAGGAATTAAGAGAAGAAACTGGTAAACATGTTGCCATATTATTAGATACTAAAGGACCAGAAATTCGTACAAGAAAGTTTGATAAGCCAGAAGTTGTATTAGAAGAAGGAAACGAGTTTACAATAACTACTAGGGACTTAGTAGGAAATGAAACTATTGGTAGTGTTACATATGAAGGAATCGCTAATGATGTAGTTCCTGGAGATACTATATTAATAGATGATGGACTAATTGGACTTGAAGTATTAAGTATAGAAGGTACAGAAGTTAAATGTTTAATTAAAAATACTGGAATCGTTAAGAATAACAAGGGTGTAAACGTACCAGGAGTTAAGATTAAATTACCTGCTATTACTGATAAGGATAGAGCGGATATAATCTTTGGTATAGAACAGGGAATAGACTTTATTGCAGCATCTTTCGTAAGAAAGGCAGAAGACGTTTTAGCTATTAGAGAAATCTTAGAAGCCCATGGTGGAGAAGACATTCACATTATATCTAAGATTGAGAATCAAGAAGGTGTAGATAATATTCAAAAGATAATTGAAGTATCTGATGGAATAATGGTAGCTAGAGGAGATTTAGGAGTTGAAATTCCAACGGAGCGAATTCCACTAGAACAAAAGAAGATGATTAAAGCTTGTAATGCAGTAGGAAAGCCAGTTATAACTGCAACTCAAATGCTTGACTCTATGATGAGAAACCCAAGACCAACAAGAGCAGAAGTTACAGATGTTGCCAATGCTATCTTTGATGGTACTGACGCAATCATGTTATCTGGAGAAACTGCTGCAGGTAAATACCCGGCTGTTGCTGTACAAACTATGGCAAGAATTGCTGAGAGCGCAGAAAACTCATTAGACTACGAAGCAATTTTAAGAGAAAAGACTGTAGGAAAAGAAAAGAGTACTACAGACGCAGTGAGTCATGCATCTTGTAATACTGCTCAAGATTTAGGAGCTAAGGCTATTATCACTGCCACTTCTTCAGGATATACTGCAAGAATGGTATCTAAGTTTAGACCAAAGGCACCTGTTGTAGTTACTACTACTTCTGATAGAGTAGCTAGAAAAATGGCAGTTACAAGAGGTACTTATCCAGTATTAGCATCCCATGGAAATTCTACTGATGAGGTATTTGATTTATCAGTAAAGAAAGCTGTAGAAGCTGGATTTGTAAAGAGTGGAGATTTAGTAGTAATCACTGCAGGAGTTCCAGTTGGAGTTTCAGGAAGCACTAATACTATAAAAGTACACGTTGTAGGAGATGTAGTAGTTAAAGGAACTGGACTTGGACAAAAATCTGCAAAGGGAAAAGTTTGCATTGCTAATAATGTGAAAGACGCAGAGGAAAAATTCCAAGATGGAGATATCCTAGTAACAGTTGCTACTGATAAGGATATGGTTCCATTCATGGAAAGATCTTCTGGAGTAATTGCTGAAGAAGGTGGATTAACTTCTCACGCAGCAGTTGTAGGGTTAAACATTAACAAACCAGTAATTGTTGGTGCTGCTAATGCTACTACAACTTTAAAAGATGGAGATATGATAAATCTAGATACAGCTACTGGAGCGATTTACAGAACTAGTTCATTATAGACTGTATGAAATAATAATCAATCAGCTAGACTTAAAGTTAGGCTGATTGATTTTGTATTATTAGGTTGTTTTTGTTACAATAAATTTAGTCCATAAATCTCTATATATATAATATATGGTAAAATTTAATGTAATAGTTGAAAGGGGACCTATTTATGTACAAAAGTGAAGGTTTCGTAAGAGTTAGATATGAAGAGACAGATCAAATGGGAGTAGGTTACAATGGAAACTACTTTACTTGGTTTGAAGTAGGTAGAAATGAATTTTTCAGATCATTAGGATATACTTATAAGGACTTGGAACAATCAGGAGTTATATTGCCTGTAATAGAAGCTAATTGTAAATATATTCACGCAGCTAAATATGATGATGAACTTGGAATAGAAACTAGAATCAGTATGCTAAAGGGTGTAAGACTAAAATTTGAGTATAATGTAATTAGAAAAGCAGATAGGGTAATTTTAGCTAAAGGATTTACTACTCATGCTTTTGTAAATAGAGATTTAAAACCACTTAATTTTAAGAAAGCGAACCCAGAAATTTGGAATTTACTAAATGATAAAGTTGCAAAGGTGGAATAAATATGTTGCTTAGGTTAATAATATTATTTACAACAGTACCTCTATTAGAACTGACCCTATTATTAAAACTAAATACGAAAATCGGTTTTATGCCAACTATTAGTATAGTTTTAATAACAGGTGTAGTTGGAGCTTATCTTGCTAAATCTCAAGGTCGTGATATTATCATGAAAATTAGATTTGATATAAGTCAGGGGCGAATGCCTGCCAATGAACTTATTAATGGTCTATGTGTATTAGTAGGAGGTGCCATGCTCCTTACACCAGGTATAATTACTGATGGTCTAGGGTTTATATTAGTCATACCTATGACTAGGGAAATCATTAAAATTGCTTTAAAGAAGAGAATTGAAAATATGATAGATGACGGAAGAATAAATTTTTATTAAGAAATATAGAAAAAACAGTATAAAATGAAAAAAAAAGTATTATAATTGTAATAAGCTTTTGAAAAGTATGAGTAACTGATTCTACTCTCAACACAGAAAATAAGGACCCACCGGGGGTCCTTATTTTTTTAGGTTATTATAGATTTGCCATTTGAAAATCAAATATATACAAAAATTTCTTTGTCAATTAAAGACTTTGTTGTATCTGGTTTAGAGTTAAGAGTTTAGGGTTAAGCGTTTGAAAAAACAAACCCAAAACCCTAAACCCTAAACTCTGAACCTTATGAAACTTTAGTACATTTTTTCATAAAACTAAATGTGTAGATTAAGTTTTTAACTCAAAAATTTATAGATACATAACATTAAAACTACATTAAAAATTATGTAAATATTTAGAAAAAGCATGGCTATATGGTAAAATATTCAATGTGTAGTAGAACTAGAGGAAGGGGTTTTAGAATGTTTAGGAAAAAGAAGCTACTAACAATTGCAGTTATTGCAGTAGTAGTTGGTTTAGTAGGCATGGGAACTGTAGTAGCAACAAAGAAAAATAATGAGGGAAAGGGTATGGGAGTTTCAACAGTAGAGATAAAAAAACAAAATATTGAATCTCATATACAGGCAACTGGGAAGATACAATCTATGGATAAGAGAGATATAGTATCTGATGTGGAAGAAAAAATGGAGAAGATGTATGTAAAAAAGGGTGATATAGTAGAAAAGGGTCAAATCCTTATGGAGTTAGAAAAAACCCATATAAATTACAAAATAAAAGAAGCTAACATGAAACTAGATATAGCTTATAAAACTTTAGAACAATTAAAATCAGATTTAAATGTGAGTCTTAAAAATACAGAAATAAAATATAATGATGCTAAAATTAATCATGAAAGAAATGAAAAGCTATATGCAGCTAGAGGTCTTAGCAAAGTAGAATATGATAAATCTAAAGATGAACTAGATACAGCACATAATGACTATGCTTTGATAAAAGAAAAATATGGCAATGGAGAAGATGGAAGGGACATATTAAAAGAAAAGAAAGAAATAGAATTGCTTAAGGTACAAATTGGAAGATTAGAAGATGATTATAAAAAACACACTATAAGAAGTCCTATTAGGGGAACTATAGTGGATACTAAAATTTCTGAAAGTGGAATAGTAGAATCACATATACCTTTAATGTTCATTCAAGATGTGGATAATCTAGAAATTGTTACGGATATTAATGAATATGATGCAGGTAAGGTAGATGTGGGATATGAAGTTGAAATTAAGGGAGATGCCTTTGAAGATAAATCCTATGATGGAGTCATAAAATATGTAGGACCTTTTGCTAAAGAAGTTCAAACGGGACAAGGGAAAGAAAATGTAGTTGAGATTAAGGTGGATATTAAAAATATAGATAAATATTTAAAACCCGGATTTTCTGCTAAATTAGATATACTGACTAGGAAAAAGGAAAATGCCCTAGTGGTACCTTACGAAACCATATTTACAAAGAGAGATGGTAGTGAGGTAGTATTTACTGTAATAGATGGAAAAGTTCAAGAAAATACTATAAAAACGGGAATTGAAAGTGACCTGGAAGTGGAAATTATAGGAGACACTATAAAAGAAAGTGATCAGGTAATTATGAATCCTACTGAAAATATTAAAGTAGGTGAAGAAGTAAATATAGGCGGAGAGATGTAGTATGATTAAGATTAAAAATTTAAAAAAGATCTATAATACGGGAAGCGTTTCTGTGGAGGCACTAAAAAATGTAGATATAGATGTGAAGCCTGAAGAATTTGTATCCATAATGGGTCCATCGGGATCTGGAAAATCTACTTTGATGAACATATTAGGATGTTTAGATAAGCCAAGTGATGGAAAATACCTGCTAGATGGATATGAAATAGATTCTCTAAATGACGGAGATTTGGCTACTATAAGGAATAAAAAAATTGGATTTGTGTTTCAATCCTTTAATTTATTACCACGTATATCGGCCCTAAAAAATGTGGAATTACCTATGATGTATGCAGGAATTTCCCCAAAGGAAAGAAAAGAACGTGCCATAAATGCCCTAGAGAGAGTTGGCCTTGGAGATAGGGTACATCACAAATCTAATGAACTATCCGGAGGACAAAGACAACGTGTTGCCATAGCTAGAGCACTAGTAAATGATCCTGCCATAATACTAGCTGATGAGCCTACAGGGAACTTAGATACTAAATCAGGGGACGAAGTAATGGGGATATTTCAGCAATTAAATAATGAAGGGGTAACTATTGTTATGGTAACCCATGAACCTGAAATAGCTGAGCATACAAAGAGAGTTATAACTTTTAGAGATGGTGAGCTTATAGAAGATAAGCCAGTGGAAGATAGAAAAATAATATCTTTAGAAGTTGCAAAGGAATAGAGGTGTTTAAATGAACTTTTTAGAGAGTATAAAGGTGGCCATAGGAGCCATCTGGGTAAATAAATTGCGTTCATTACTTACTATGCTTGGTATCATTATAGGGATATCTTCTGTAATTACGGTAGTAACCTTAGGAGAAGGAAGTCAAAGTGCCATAGACCAAGAATTTGAAAAGTTTGGAGCAGGTAGAGCCTACATTGGAACTAATTGGAGAGAAAATCCTACGAGGAAGGATAGACTTACCCATAGTGATGTAGAGGCAATAAAAAGGGCCTTTGATGATAAGTTATTGGCCATAATACCTAGTGTGAGTGAAGAGGGCAAGGTAAAATCTAAAAGCGACCTAATAAGCGTAAGATTAGTAGGAGCCCATGAGGATTATGACAAGATAGAGAGAAATGAACTTATAAAGGGTAGATACATAACAGAGAGTGATGTTAAATCTAAAAGATCAATTGCCATAATAGATGAAAAGGCGGCTCTTGACATATTTGGAAGAACTAATGTATTAGGAGAAAGTATAAATGTGGATATGGGATATACTAATGGGTCTTTTATTATAGTAGGGTTGTTTGAAGAACCAAAGAGTACCTTAGGAGACTTAGGAGGAGGAAACAATGCCTATAAAATGTATGTTCCCATAAGTACACTAGAAAAAATGATTGGTATGGGTGAGACCATATGGGGTATTGAGTTGAATATAAAAAATGGTATAAATGCAAGAAAAGCTACAGATCAGATGATTAAATTGTTAGAGAGAAGACATTCTAATGTGGGAGATAAAAAATATAGGGCTTATACGGCAGAAGGAGAAATGGAATCTATCAATAAGGTTACAGGTATAGTAAGAACTGTTGTAGGAGCCATAGCAGCCATATCATTAGTAGTTGGTGGTATTGGAGTTATGAATATAATGCTTGTTTCCGTAACGGAAAGAACTAGAGAAATAGGAATTAGGAAGGCCATAGGAGCAAAGAGAAAGGATATACTATTACAATTCCTAGTAGAATCCGTTATAATATCTGCAATAGGTGGGATAATAGGTACTGGAATAGGAGTGGGAATATCCTTTGGTATAGCTAAGTTTATTAAAATACCGCCTAGCGTATCACCACTAACCATAATTATTGCTTGGACATTCTCTGGCGGAATAGGTATAATATCAGGAATATATCCAGCTAATAAAGCATCTAAATTAGATCCAATAGAAGCACTAAGATATGAATAGAAATACTAAAAAAATAATGCATGATTAAGATTAAAAGTCTTGGTTAATTCTAAAATAGAATTAGTCCAAGGCTTTTTTTTACTTACTAAGGAAATTATAAATTTTAAAAACTGTGGATAAGTAAAAAAATCAAGGGGGTGTGGGGGAACATCCCATGCCTCTTTAAAGGAGGGTGTTCAGATTGCGATAGCAATCGTCGAAGGGAACCATAGGGTTCCATAACGAAGCATACGGAGTATGCCTTTTTTATAACTCATATCTCTAAGAAAAATCTGTCTAAAAATTAAAATACTTAATATCTATAACATTCCTTTACTTTTAAACTTCAAAACACTAGAAAATTCCCTAAACTAGCTTCATTTAATATTAAGTATTTTCAACTGTTTAGTCCCTATAACTTTAGTTATAGAGTGCTAATATTACTTTTTTATAACCAGAAATGTTATAATTTAATACCTATGACAGATTTAAATTATTATGAATATATGATAATTTTAGATTACATAAAAAATCAAATTAAAAAGGAGGCCAATTACTAAATAAAATAATTAATTAACAGAAAAACAATTAATATACATATTGATTAAAGGAGAGATAAAATGTTACGCAAAAATTTGATACTATCTTGTTTATTAATTCTAAGTATGCTTTTATCCGTTGGATGCCAAAATGCAAGTGCCTCTAACGAGGAAAATGGGGTATCCATAGAAGATGGTCCAAAATATTATTTCCCTCACGAAGGGGTGGAACATGAAGGAACTTGGCTTCAATGGCCTCATAATAACACATATAAAGGCGCCCGCGGAGCCTATGAAGAAATTTGGATTGAAATGACAAGAGGTCTAGTAAAGGGAGAAAATGTACATCTTATAGTTTACGATGAAAATGAAAAGGAACATGTTAAAAACATATTGGAAGAAGAAAATATTGATATGAGTAAAGTGGATTTCTACGTTTTCCCTACAGATGATGTGTGGGTGAGAGATAATGGACCTATATTTGTATATGATGAGGAAGGTAATCTAGTAATTGAGAATTGGGAATTTAATGGATGGGGAAATAAGGCTCCTTATAACAAGGATAATCAAATACCAACAAAGGTAAGTGACGCAATAGGTATTCCTAAAATAGATATTGATATGGTAATGGAAGGTGGAGCCCTTGAATTAGATGGGAATGGAACGGTTATTTCCACATTAAGCTGTGTGAACAATGATAACAGAACTAAGAACTTTACTATTGAAGAAATAGAAGCATATCTAACTAAGTATTATGGAGTGACTAATTTTATATGGTTAGATGGAGTAGCTGGTATGGATATTACTGATAATCACATAGATGGAATGATAAAGTTCTTTGATGATAAAACTATAATAGCAGCTTCAGAATTTGACTTAGACCCTTCTGATTTGTCAGATGATGATGATGCAAAAAAACTATTAACAGCTAAAAATATTAATGGAGAACCTTATGAATTCGTGTTTCTACCTGAAACTAAAGAAAATGTTGTAGAAGTTGATGGTGAATGGATAAAGGGAGCTTATTTGAACTTCTATGTAGGCAACAAAGTAGTTTTAGTTCCAAACTATGATGACGAAAATGACGAAGTTGCAAACAAAATCCTTCAGGATTTATACACTGACAAAGAAGTAATAGGAATTGACGTAAGGGATTTATATGCTGATGGCGGAATGATACACTGTGTTACACAACAGCAACCTATAGCAAAGTTAAAATAATATGTAAAAATTGATTGATTCACCCCTATATGATACAACATCTCTTATGTAAAGGATTATAGGGGTGAATTTTTTTGCAATGTACTCTTCATATATAATATAGTTTTAACAGTTTTTTTACAATTGATTAGTGGAGATTTCCAATGATAAATAAATTTTAAAAGGGAGATGAGTACAGTGACGGACGGCAGGTTATTTATGGATGTGTTAACAAATGATTACGATAAATATATTGAAAGAGAGTATAAAGATAGAAAAAAAACCTTTGATTTTGTTAGAGGACTAGCAGTGTTTTTTATGATTACAGTTCATGTGTTAATGGTTTATTCTACTAACAGTGTTCAAAACTCTCTATTTGGTGAAGTTATTGACTTTTTGGGCGGTCCACCAGCAGCTCCTACTTTTATGTTTTTAATGGGCGTTTTTTATATTCTATCTTCAAAATCCAATAGTCTAGAAGCTGGAATCAAAAAAGGTGTTAAGCTACTGCTATTAGGATATTTATTGAGTTTTTTAAGATATGACTTACTTATTCTTTTAGAAGGTACTTTTACTCAAATAGATTTTTTTAGTGCTAATAATCTAGTTACTCTTTGGGAAGTTGATATTCTTCTGTTTGCAGGTTGGGCATACATTCTCATGAGTTTAATTAGATTTTCCTTTAAAAAACCTATCTGGTGGCTAATAATCGCCATAGGTGTTATGATAGTTAGTCCATTTTTATGGGGTATATCGTCAAATGTAAAGATCGTAGATTGGATTCTTAATTATCTTTGGGGTGCTGGAGAGGATGTGTATTTTCCCATATTTGGATGGCTATGTTATCCCTTAATAGGTATGATATTTGGAGTATTTATGAAAGCTTCTTCTGATATTGAGATTCTATTTAAATCACTCTTTAAACTAGGGTTAGCTCTGTTATTAGTTGGAAGTATTATAACTGCTACTGATTTTAATTTCCATATAGGAGACTATTATAGAAGTGGACCTGGTTCAATGATTTGGATGATTGGATTCGTTTTCACTTGGTTATGGTTAAACAATAAAGTCATTAAGAATATAAGAGAAAACAGACTTTTTAATATAATTTATTATTGGGGCAAAGAAACTACTTCAATATATTTTATCCACTGGATTCTAATTATGTGGGCAACCATAATATTTGGATATGAAACTCAGGGATATATGGGAACTATTTTGTTGATGGCATTAATATTGTTAGAAACTTACTTCTTATCTAAGATATATGGCTGTATAAAACTTTGTAATTAAAGGATTAAACATAAATTTTCATAAATTACATAGTTCCTATATTTATAAAAACTTATAGATCAAGTTATTAGGATAATATTTTTCTATAAAAAAGCTGTGGGGTTAATCAATTTAGTGATTTCCCCACAGCTCTCTAATTTATTATGGATTAATAATTTTTAAACTTTTCATAGGTGTAGATAAATCATAATCTCCAAAAGTAGAAATTTTTTCACCATCTACCTTTATTTCTAAATTATTTATTTTCTCAAAGCTAGTATAAGAATAATTTAAACTATTTATTAGCATATTTTTTAAATCTGGCCTATCCTTGTATGCCTTTAAAAAATTCTCATTGAAGTTTAGTGTTAAAGTATCCTTAGTAATGTAGTAATCTATTAACTCTACACCCTTCGGAATAACTCCTTGTAATTCATCCTTGTCAGATTTTAATACTTTTATTACTTGATTCACATCATGTACCGTAGTAGGAACTAATAAATTTCGTCCATTATAATCATAACTTAAATAAGCGTAAGGGTAATCATTGTAAAAAACATTAGTAGTATCCTTATTACCTAATAGATTATCTGTCTTTTTCCCATCAACTAAGAATAAAACCCCATCTACTCCATCTATCGACGTTAGAGTATTCACAAGAACGCGTAAAATTTCACTATTATACTCACTAAAGTTATTTTTTGATGAAAAATCTAACAATAGTACTTTATTCTTTATTTTAAGACTATTTATTTTAGGTATATTCACATAAGTCTTTAAGAAATCAATAGTGGATGTAACAGGAGTATTTGTATTTGGTATATATTTAGTTGTTGGAAATAAATTTTTCCTAGATACGGTTGGTAAAAATAATGTGACAGGTAATTGGGCGCTATCTTTTTTCCAAACGGGTTTAATATAACTTGGTAAATCTTTAGTGTATACTTCTTCTAACCTGGTTCCTTCTATTGGCTGCGTAACTTCTGTTGAGGTTTTAGTAGATTCCTCTTTGTCAATCTTAAAACTAGGTAAGGAAAGGTCGTGAATATAACTTGGATAAGCAAGGTTGGCTATACAAATTAAGCATATTAAACATAAGTTAAAAAGTGTATTGAGCACGTTTTTAGCCTCCTCTTTATTAAGTAAAGTATTTTAAAACTGTTTGGAACATTAAAAATTAAGTGTCCCTTATATTATTATAAAACTAAAGAAGGACAAATTTCCATACTTTTTACATAATTTATCTATTTTTATTTCATATTTGAAATCTATACTAAAGGTAGATTAAGAATAAGGAGGAATTAAAATGAAAAAAATTGTTACAGTTTTATTAGTGGGAGCATTATTAATAGTATCAGCAGTACCAGCCTTTGCAACAGAGGAAGGAAAGGAAAAGGTAAAGGTTAAAGAACAATTATCTACAGAAATGCAAAAAATAAAGGAAATAAGAGAGGATTCAAAGGCTGTTAGGGAAGAAATGAAAACAGAAAGATCAAGAATCAAGGAATTAAAAGGATCTTTTAAAGATGATGAAGAAAAATTAGCAGAAGTAAAGGAAGAAAGGGCAAAATTAAAATCACTTAAAGAAGAAGTAAAAGCAATAAGAGAAGAGGTTAAAGCATTAAAAGAAGCTTTAAAGATAGCTAAGAAGAATGGAGATGTAGAAGGTGCAAGGTCTATATTAAATGATATGGCTACAAAAAAAGAAGCTAAATTGGCAAAATTAAGAGAAGCACTAGAAATACTTAAGAGAATAAAATAATTAAAAATTAAGAAGGGATGGTTATATTTTATAGCCGTCCCTACTGTTCATTTAGGTTAATTTCTTATAAAATGTTTTTAGAGGTGATTTTATTGAAGCATATATTTGTTGTAGATGATGAAAAAAATATAAGAGAACTAATAAGTATGTATCTAAAAAAAGAGGGTTACAAAGTAACCATATTTTCAAATGGAGAAAATGTAATAAGTGAGATGAATAGATTAAAGCCTGATCTAATAGTACTAGATATAATGATGGAAGGTATAGATGGATTAGACCTATGCAAAGAAATAAGAAAAAATAGTGAGATACCTATAATATTTGTATCTGCAAGGGGAGAGGAATTTGATAGAATATTAGGTCTAGAACTTGGAGCAGATGACTATCTATCAAAACCCTTTAGTCCTAGGGAGTTAGTAGTTAGAATAAAGACCATTCTAAGAAGGCTTAATAAAACTAATATTAATAGTAATGACATAAAAGTAAAAGATATTGTCATATGCACAGATAGAAGAGTAGTAAATAAGGATGATAATGAAATTAAATTTACCACAAAGGAGTATGAACTAATAGAATTTTTTAGTAAAAATATTAATATGCCCTTTACGAGGGAAACACTAATTAATAAGGTTTGGGGATATGATTACATAGGTGATGAAAGGGCTATAGATGACTTAGTTAAAAGACTTAGAAAAAAATTAAAGGATGCAGACTCAGAAGTTCAAATAACTACCGTATGGGGTTATGGATATAGGATGGATGGATAATGGGCAAAATAGGAAGAAAAATATTTAAATATGAAATAACCATATTAATAATAAGCCTTTTAATAACAGTACTATTATTCACTGTTTTATCTAATAAGTATTTGACCTTTAAAGCAAAGAAAGAACTATTAGAAGAATATGCAAAAATAGAAAAAATTATTGATAAAAGAGTAAGTGGAAATATTAATAAGATAAAGGTAAGTCAGAATGAATTTAAGGCTGCCAGGAGATTTATACAATCTAACATAGTAGTTATTTCAAACAATAGAAAGATAGTATATAGAAGTATACAGGATATGACTGTAAAAGAATTAAAGGATGCAGCCATGAATAATGGCACTTCTAAAAATACAGTAGTGATAAAAAAAGAGATAAGAGACAAAAAAGGAAACCGCATTGGGATGGCAATACTAGGAGCTAAAATGGAAGACCTAAGAAGGATGATAAGACTAATGACCATAAGCTTGTTAGTTAGCATGACCATATCTATAATGGTTGCCACAATAGTTGGAAAGAAATTAGAAAAAAGCATTACTAGACCTTTGACTAATTTAACCAATAGGGTTAAGAATTTTTCAATTAAAGACAAAGAAAAATATGACCCTATAAAAACGGGAGATGAAATAGAAAGGTTAGATGAGGGTTTTAGGGAAATGGCTAATAGGATATATGCATATGATACTAAGAGAGAATCCTTTATGCAAAATGCATCCCATGAATTAAAGACACCCCTCATGTCCATAAGAGGCTATGCAGAGGCAATAAAAGATGGTGTGGTTGAAGGAGAAGAATTAGATAAAAGCTTAGATATAATCATAGATGAAAGTATTCGCCTTACAGATATAGTAAATGAAATACTATATATAACTAAAATAGAAAATAAAGATGAGGACTTTGTATTTGAACAAAGGGATGTTATTCACATAGTAAATAGAGCTATAGATAATCTAAAATTCATGGCTAAGGATAAAAATATAGATATAACATTTGAATATGAA
The DNA here is from genome assembly GCF_002270055.1 of Anaeromicrobium sediminis. Classification (NCBI taxonomy): domain Bacteria; kingdom Bacillati; phylum Bacillota; class Clostridia; order Peptostreptococcales; family Thermotaleaceae; genus Anaeromicrobium; species Anaeromicrobium sediminis. Next base: position 66,711 of record NZ_NIBG01000019.1, read on the forward strand.
GATAAAATAATGAGAAATGTGGACGAAGAAAAGCTTCTTAGGGTATTTATTAACATAATAGGAAATAGTATAAGATATGCTAAGAATAACATTACAATAAAAGTAGTAGAAAATAAGGATTTGAGAATACTAATAATGGACGATGGCATAGGAATAAAGGCTGGAGAAGAGAATAAAATATTTGAAAGATTTTATAAATCCACTGGTGGGAAAACGGGACTTGGACTTTATATAGGAAAAGTAATAATAAATAGACACAAGGGCAACATTATAGCTTATAATAATGAGAGTGGAGGAGCCACTTTTGAAATAAATTTACCAGAAAGTTAGGAGAAATATAATGATTGAAATAAGAACAGAAGAAATTTATGAAGTACATATACATGATTTAGGAACTAGTGGAGAAGGTATCGGTAGAGTAGAAGGCATGACCATATTCATTGAAGGTTGTGTGCCAGGAGATATAGTAAAGGCTAAAATTGATACTGTAAAGAAAAACTATGCCATAGGAACTATAGTAGAAATGGTACAAGAATCGGATATAAGAAAAGACCCAGTCTGTGCCCATGCCCATGAATGTGGTGGATGTCAGATTATGCACATTGATTATGAAGAACAATTAAAAATAAAGACTAAAAAAGTAAAGGATAGTTTAGAGAGAATTGGGAAGCTTGAAAATGTAACTGTTCATGACACTATAGGCATGACTAATCCATACTACTACAGAAATAAGGCTCAGTTCCCTGTGGGAATGATAGATTCTAAATCTTTAATAGGATTTTATAAAAAGAAGAGTCATGACATTGTTAACTTAGAAACTTGTCATATTCAACAGAAAGTCAACGAAAAAGTTGTAGAGGTAATGAGAAAGTACATAGATGAAAAGAAAATATCTGTATATGACGAAAAGAAGCATAAGGGATTCATTAGACATATTCTTACAAAGGTAGGATATGCCACTGGCGAAATTATGGTAGTAATAATAGGAAATGGCTATGAATTAATGTATGAAGAAGAAATAGTACAAGACCTAGTAGACAATATAGAAGGTCTTGAGAGTGTAGTATTAAATATAAACAGAAATAAGGCCAACAAAATATTAGGTAAGAAGTGTAAGACCCTATATGGAAAAGATACTATAATAGATTACATAGGAAATCTGAAGTTTGAAATATCTCCATTATCCTTCTTCCAAGTAAATCCGACTCAAACGGAAGTATTATATTCTAAAGCATTAGAGTATGCTAATTTAAGTGGAAAAGAAACGGTGTATGATATTTACTGTGGAATAGGAACCATATCATTATTCCTAGCAGGAAAGGCTAAGCAAGTATATGGTATAGAGGTAATCGATGCTGCAATAGACGATGCTAAGATTAATGCAAAGATTAACAATATTGATAATGCAGCATTCTTTGTAGGTAAGGCAGAGGAAGTAGTGCCTAAGATGTACAAGGATGGAATGGTAGCAGATGTGGCCGTAGTAGATCCGCCTAGAAAGGGCTGTGATGAAAGGGTTCTAGATACATTAGTAAAGATGAATCCAGAGAGAATTGTATACGTATCATGTAATCCATCTACTTTAGCTAGGGACTTAAAGTATTTAGATGAAAATGGATATAAAACGGTTGAAGCACAACCAGTAGACATGTTCCCACATACTACACACGTTGAGACAGTTACGTTGATAGAGAAGAAATAGATTGATATAAAGCCTTTTTAGTATTTTAATCTAATTAAATAGAAAGATTATATGTTCCTTCAGATTAATATTTGAGGGAACATTTTATTTATGGTGGTTATTTTTATCCAGAAATATACAATAGTATGAAAAGAGAAAGAGTTTTGCGTATAATACATCAAGCCCAACCCTTAGGTTTGAACCGTCCTACTGTACCGTGTGAGAAATTTTGAAATATATGAAAATATATGTATTTATAAATGATAAGACATATAAGTTAATAATTGTTAATAACGACAGTTATTGACAAAACATGGTATAATTACTATAACTGAGAAATATCTGAAGATTTTAACTTATGGAAGTTTCAAGAAAGGACGGATACGTAAAGATAATATACTTAAAAGTATAAGTTTTGAGTAAGTAAAGGATTCTGGGTTACCTTTATTAACCTAAATACATTATAAGAAGGGATTAAACAGTAATGACCAATGAAAGAAAAAAAGTAAGGAAGAAGGGAAGCTTTATAAAAAATATGAAAATTGGAACTCGCCTTGTAGTAGGGTTTAGTTTAGTTACTATTTTTATTATTGTTTTAACGATTGTTAGTTTTATCAATTTAAAAAATATCACTTATCAAATACATATTTTTGATCAAACTAACTCTGCAAAGTATAATACTGCTCTAGCAAGAATTGAACAAGTTCGATTTGAAACAGATGGTACAAGTGAATCTGCAGAACTTGTATCAAAATATTTGACAGAAAGTGAAACTGCTTTGCAGGATGTCGAAAGTCTAATGAAGTCCAAGAAAAACAAAGTAAATGCTAATGAAATGAATAAACAAATCCATTTATTTAGACAACAATTCGACCAATTTAAAGAACTTGAAAATCAGAAAGTAAAACAAGGGAAAATACGTTCAGAAGCAGCAAAGACTGTGATTAACACAATTAGAAATACTATGGTTTTAGAAAAAGAGTATATCAAAGCATTAACAAATCCTAGGGATATCCAAAATTCTTACGATAAGTACTTATTATTACAAGAGGCATTTGATAACTATATGGAAGTTAGAATTGCAGCAAATAAATATGTGGCAACAGAATCAAAAGAGTATGCAGATAATCTTAGAGATTTAATTAATAATACAGAAAGTGCCCTTAACAAGGCAACTAAAGTAATGAATTCACAAGCTGTTTTAAAGAATCTTGAGGAAGCTAAGAGTGCACTAGAGACATATAAAAATGCCTTTGAAGAATATGATGCATTAGTAGTAAAACAACAACGTAGTAGTACTGAGATGAGAGGTGAAGCAAAAAGGGCTTCAGATTTAGCTGTAACCATTGAAAACGGTGTATTAGCTTTTTTAAGCAATGTAGAAAAGACTTCAGATACACTCAACATAGTTATTTCAATTATTGCTATAATAACAAGTATTTTGTTTGGTATTATAATTACTCGAAGCATTACAATACCTATATCTTTAGCAGTTAATCATATTGATGGAGTAGCAAACTATGATATCACAAGAGATGTACCACTTGAGTTCATGAATAGGAAAGACGAAATAGGGGATTTATTAAAGGCAATTCAAAAAATAGAAGATAATTTAAGAGTAATCATTAAACAGATAGCATATAATTCCCAAAATGTTGCATCTTCATCAGAGGAGTTGACAGCAACTAGTCAACAAGCATCAATCGTTGCAAACGAAGTGGCTAGAGGAATTGAAGAAATTGCAAATGGAGCAAACCAGCAAGCGAAAGATACAGAAAAAGCGGTTGTCAATATTACTGAATTAGGAGTATTGATTGAAGAGGAACAAGTTAAATTAAGTAACTTAAATCAATCAGCAGACCAAGTTATACATTTAAAAGAGGAAGGTATAAACAACGTTCAAGATTTAGTTGAAAAAACAAAAATGAATGAAAAAGCATCAAAAGAAATTAATGAAGTTATTGTGAACGCCAATGAAAGTGCAGAAAAAATTTATCAAGCCAGTCAAATGATTAAGAATATTGCTGAACAAACAAACTTATTGGCGCTAAACGCAGCTATTGAAGCAGCTAGAGCAGGTGAATCTGGAAGAGGTTTTTCGGTTGTAGCTGATGAAATCAGAAAACTAGCTGAGCAATCTGATGAATTTACTGAAGAAATATCAAACATTATTAATGACTTAAAAGATAAAACAGAAAATGCTGTTACTACAATGAAACAGATGGCTATAATTGTAAATGAACAAACTGAAAGTGTGAAGAAGACAGAAAACAAATTCGAAGGAATTGCTGAAGCTATCGAAAAAACTAAGAATTCAATAGATGAAATAAATGAATCAAGTAAAATAATGGAAAACAAAAAGGACAATATAATTAGCATTATTGAAAATCTTTCTGCCATATCTGAAGAAAATGCGGCAGGAACAGAAGAAGCTTCAGCATCAGTAGAAGAACAAACAGCATCTATGGAGCAAATTGCAAATGCTAGTGAAGAATTATCTAAATTAGCAGAAGATATGAACCAGAGTGTTGCTAAATTTAAATATTAAAATAATACTAAAGATATAAAAAAGAAAAATTAATAGTTTAAGCATTATAGCTACCTGTTTGCCAATCCCAAACAGGTAGTTTTTTTATTGTTTTAAGTAGTAATAGGGATAAGGCTTGATAAATTTATTAATTTATATATTTAGATTGTAAAATGTCCCATTGAACTTTAGAAATATTTTCAATCGTTTTTAAGGTTTTGGGCTAATTAAATATGTATAATCTATGTTCCCTCAGACTGATGGTTTGAGGGAGCCTTTTTATATATTCAAGAACTAAATGAACAGCAATATATCATCCTTAGTCATTGGCATATATCAACCTCCTAAGAATATTTCACCATATTTTTAAAATTTTATATTGACTGTTGACTTGGTCTATACCTTAAAATTTCTCTTGAGGTGATGAAAATGAAACAAAGAACTATTGAAAATTTTATGTATACAATGATTAAAAATGGATTTGGAGAACCTTATAAAGAGGTGGAAGAATACTTTTCAAACAAAGATTCAAAAAATAAAGATGTACTAGATGTTGGAAGTGGTCAAGGTAGAAATTCTTTGATGTTATCAGATTTTGGGTTTAATGTAACGAGTATTGACCTGTCAAGAGTTGGAATTAAACAGATGCAAGAAAGAGCTCGTGAACGTTATTTATCAATTGAAGGTATAGAAGGAGACGTATTGGAATACGAATTCACGAAGAGGTTCGATTATATTTTAGTCGATATGGTATTGCATACGTTCAAATCAAAGGAAAACGTACAGTTTTTTCTTAAGAAGATGAGGCATATTATCAAAAATAACGGAGAAATGTGTATGATATTCCCAATAGAAGATGAAGTGTACGAATATGCAAAAGGCATAGTTAATAAAACAGAAGAACAATGGGTTGAGGTTTCTAGCTCAATGATTAGAGTAACACATAAGATGTTTGGATTAACAAGGAAATTTGAATTTGCTATGTATGTAATCAAAAATAAGGATGTATAGTAAATGGAATGTTTCCTATCAAATAAAAGTTATTTCAAAGAATATTCGATTAGTATAATAATATAGAGTGTTTTATAGAATTCTATATAACAAGATGCTCATAATGATTAAATTACCAGGGAGGTAGAAATATGAACACAAAAAAGTGGAATATACGAAAAGCTATTATTAATGATGCAAAGAATCTTAAAAGTTGTATGGATATGGCTTACTCAAAATATTTAAATAGACTCAATGGAAAACGACTTCCACCTATGGAAGTTGATTATGAAGAGGAAATAGCCTCTTTTCCAGTCTGGGTCGCGGAATCCGACAAGGATATAGTGGGTGGTTTGATTTTAATGTTTGAAGATGACTATACTACAATAGCAAATGTGGCGGTACGTCCTGATTTTCAGGGGAAAGGTTTAGGACGGGGGCTTATAGATTTCGCTGAATCAGAAGCAAAACGCAGAGGGTATGTGGAAATACATTTAGGCACTCATGTATTATTGACCGAGAATATTTTCTTTTATCTTAATTTGGGGTGGATAGAGATTGGTCGTGATGAGACCCGCGTTTACATGAAAAAAAATATCGGTGTTTAACAATGGATTGTATTGCCCCCTCTTTATTCTTAGGGGATCTAATTATTACGCAGAAAAATTATTATGCGTTTTAGAATTAACAGAGTGACAAAACACACATGGAGGGGATTCTGTTACAGGTGGCCCGGATGAGGATATGAATGAAATAGTTAATGGTGGAGGAAGAGAATTTATGAATGAGGCAATATTAGATATAACAAATGATATGGGATATTATGAATTAAAGTTAGGAGCTATCTCATATAGAAGATAATTTTTAGAGCTGAGATAGCTCGTTTTTTATTGTCTACTTGGGTTGTTAACAAAATATCATTCAGTAATCATGCAATGGATTGTATAATCATTATTTATCTCGTAAAACCGTTATAAAACCATCCAATATTTCATGGCTAAAAGCAAATCCTTTTCGTTTATAAAACTCCAATGCGTCATCATTTCCATTTGAAACAAAGATAAAATAATCCTCCACATGATCAAATTGTTTTAACCATTTCATTGACATATTAAAAAGTATTGACCCAATCCCTTGTTCTCTGTACTCTTCTTTAATATAGAACTGAGATAAACAACCCACATTATTTCTGCTAACAGAAGAAAGGTCAAAAAAAGTGGCAAAATCATTGGAATATGTCTCTTTGGGAGATATGTTAGAATATACATAACCGACTGGTTTATCATCATCTTTAACAACTACAATATAATTGTAGATGGCACCTTTCATAGAAGGAATCATTCGTGTTTCAAAATTCATGTTGTCAAATAATTCTGGTTTAATTTTTGCCTTTGATTTTTGAAAGATCATGAGTTCATTGCATAAATCTCTACAGGATCCCACTTTTTCACTAGGTATAATCTCATATTTTATATTCATGTATTTCACTCCTTTTATTGATAATTTTAAAATAAACTTTTGGAACTCTAACTCTAAAGAATGTTTATAACTTTACCAAAATTAAAGTAAATCCATCGATTATGATATAATTATAATACTTAATAAAATAAGCACAAGTATGCAGTATTTAATGACTAAGTAAGGAAAAACTGATTAAAGGAGTTATTAAATGAATGATAAAGGTACTGGAAACAAAAATATGAATAATTGTCCATTAACCTATGCATTGAACTTAATTGGAGGAAAATGGCGACTTCCTATCATATGGGCTTTGAGTCAAAACAATACTTTGCGATACAACGAATTGAAAAGAAAAGTAGATGGAATAACAAATATGATGTTATCTCAATCTTTAAAAGAAATGGAAAATCATGGACTTGTTAATCGTAAGCAGTTTATGGAGATTCCACCAAGAGTAGAATACTCACTGACTGAAGAAGGAAAAGACTTGATACCGGCTTTGGAATCATTGGCAAAATGGGGTAAGGGAATGAAAAATAAGGAAATGGATAGATGTAATAAGTGATTATGAAAATTAATAAGATTAATAATAAGAGAACTAGATCATAGTACAATTCCATATTTGCATTATTTATTTTAAGAATACTATTTACGTGGAAAATGATTACAATTGGGGATTAAACTGTATGTCACGAAATTTTTACTAGATTAAAGTGGGAAAGTATGATATAATAAATGAAATTTTACAAATATTCTAACATTAAATTAAGGGGGGAGAATAAAAATATGGAAAAAAGAGAAAATTGGGGCTCCAAGATAGGTTTCATAATGGCTGCAGCTGGCTCGGCAGTAGGTCTTGGGAACATATGGAAATTCCCATTTACCGCAGGTAACAATGGTGGCGGTGCATTTGTTTTAATTTATTTGATTTTTGTTGCAATCATAGGTTTTAGTGTTATGCTTACAGAATTTGGAGTAGGTAGAAGAAGACAATTAGCCGCTGTTGGTGCGTTTAAATCAGTGGATAAGCGTTGGACATTTGCAGGAGTTTTGGGAGTTTTAAGTGGATTCTTAATTATGGGATTTTATCCTGTAGTTGGAGGATGGGCTCTTGCATATGTATTTAAAGTAGGGGGAGGTTTATTAAGTAATCCTGCTGCTATTGGGGATTCTTTCGGTGCATTTATTACGAATCCTAGCACACCACTAATGTGGATGGTATTATACCTTATTTTAAACGTAGTAATTGTTGTAAAAGGAATATCTTCTGGAATTGAAAAAGCTGGAAAGATATTAATGCCTTTACTATTTGGTATTTTGATTGTTATTGCAATTAAAGGTTTAACCCTACCTGGCGCAATGGCTGGTATGGAATTCTTATTTAAACCTGATTTTAGCAAAGTAAATGGTAGCGTTGTGCTGGCAGCTCTAGGGCAGGCATTTTTCTCATTATCATTAGGTATGGGATGTATGATCACTTATGGTTCATACCTTTCTAAGAAAGAAAATCTTGTACAAAATGCAGCTATCGTTACTGCAATGGATACAGCTGTTGCATTATTAGCTGGTATTGCAATGTTCCCAGCAATGTTTGCATTTGGTATGGAACCAGCAGCAGGACCTGGATTAGTATTTGTTGTTGTACCTACATTATTTGCAGAAATGGGTGCAATGGGTTCTATGTTTGCACTTATGTTTTTCGTAGCTCTTACAGTAGCTGCGTTAACATCTTCAGTTTCATTACTAGAAGTTGTTGTTGCATTCTTAATTGATGAAAAACAGTTTAGTAGAAAGAAAGCTGTATTCTCTTCATCAACAGTTATGGCATTACTTTGTATCTTAGCTTCTTTATCACTAGGAGGCGTAGGACCAAAATTATTTGGAACAGGTGCATTTGATGTATTTGATTTATTAACAGATAAGATCTTCTTAGCAATCGGTGGAATGTTATTATGTATCTTTGCAGGTTGGAGATTAAATAAACAAGACTTATATGATGAAATTACAAACAAAGGTGAAATAAAGTTTGGAATGTTTGACACATGGTATGCATTAGTTAAGTATGTTATTCCGATTACAATTGCTCTAGTTGCGATTAGCGGAATTCGTCAAGGATTTGAAAGTGGTTCTGGCCCAATAATGATAGTGGGAATCGTAATAATTGGATTCTTTGCGGCCATATCTAAAAAGCTTTAATATAGGTTGAAAAAATAGGCTCTTTATCAAAGGATGTTGGTGAAGAGTAGACTATAGTATTAAAATAATCACAGCTTAAGACAATATTGTCTTAAGCTGTTTTTACATTTTGAAATAGTTAAAGTTTCTTAATTGAACAAAAGTATGGCATACTTATAATTCATATGTAACCACTCAGTTTTTAAGGGCATATTGTATATTATTGATACTTTTAAATCGAGGTGAACCACAATGGAGAAACCTAATTGTAATCCTTATGAAGGGGGAAAAATTCCACCATGTAGTGCTTTTTTAAGTAACGACAATCCTATCATAAAAGATGGTAAGGTTATTTATCGTAATGAGAATAGACTCTTTTATTTCATTAGAACAGCTCCTAAGAATTCTTCTAATGCATTTAGCACAGGGTCAACTCCTAAGACACATCGCTTATTTACCAATCTTCAAATTAGTTTAGAGACCTTTCTTATAGGGGTATTCATAGATGAAGTTCAGCTTGAAGTTAT